>CAJMRA010000051.1 GCA_905215675.1 uncultured bacterium
CGCTTTTTCAGAGGGGACACAGGCCATGCGGCAAGTACTTTTCAAAGGTTATGTGGTGTTGCCTATCTTTTCTATTTGTTTGAAATAAATAGAAAAATAGTGTTAACAGGCCCTGGAGTATCCGGGGGTTGAAACGCAACGCGTTTCACACTGACAATAATCTACCGACAGGCAGGTTTCCTCATGCAGCTCACCATCCAGTACGCTCCCATTACGGAACTCTTTCGCCGTGCCCATGCCGAAGGTCGCGACTGTCTTCTGGAACATGAGGTCTACGCGCTTCTCGGCTATTCCGGCGCGGAAACCCCGCCGCGGCACCTTTTTCTTTCCAAGGAGGCCCGGCCGGTGGAGGAAGCCTGTCTGTCCCTGCCCGGCGACAAGGCCGTGCTGAAAATCGTTTCGCCGTATATCGTCCACAAGACGGAACTGGGCGGCGTGCGCATCATTCCCAAAACCATGGACAAGATCCGCTCCACCGTACGCCGCATGCTCTGCGAGGTGCCGGAACGGTACGCCGAATGGCTGGAGCGACATCCGCAGGCGACGCCGTCCGTCTACCGGGGACTTTCCGGCGCGGCCCTGCAAAACGCCGTCAGCCGGGATATTCGCGGCGTCCTGCAAGTGCGATTCATGCCGCCGGATTCGACGGCCTTCGGCAACGAACTGATCGTGGGGCTGCGCCGCACGCGCGAATTCGGCATGGTCCTCAGCGCCGGTCTCGGCGGAACGGATGCGGAACTCTACGCCGAACGATTCCGCAAGGGACAGGCCGTCGCGGCCGCCCCCACGGCCCTGACCGACGGACAGGCCTTCTTCGATCTCTTCCGCGCCACCGTCTCCTATCGCAAGCTGGCCGGACTCACGCGCGGACAGCAGCGCATCGTCACCGACGAGCAGCTGATCGAATGCTTCGAATCCTTCATCCGGCTCGGCAACCACTACTCGCCGCTCAACGACGAGGCCCCGTTCGTCATTGACGAGCTGGAAATCAATCCCTTTTCCTTCAGCGATTTTCTCATGACGCCGCTGGACGGCATGTGCCGCTTTTCCCTGCCGCAGGCGCGGGACGTGGAACGCCCCTGGAAGACCATCCATCAGCTGCTGCATCCGCGCAGCATCGGCATCGCGGGCGTCTCGGCCAGACGGCGCAACTACGGCCGCATTATTCTGGAAAACATTCTGGCGGCGGGCTTCAGCCCGTCCGCCGTGCGCCTCGTCCGTCCCGGCGGCGGCACGGACGAAAGCGGCGTGGCCTGCGTTTCCTCCCTCGCCGATCTGCCGGAACCGCTGGATCTGTTCATCGTGGCCGTCGGCGCGCCGCAGGTTCCCGGACTGGTGGACGACGTGCTGCGCTGCAATGCCGCGCGCAGCGTCATGCTTATTCCCGGCGGCATGGGCGAAACCGAGGCCAGCCGCGACGAAGCCGCCGCGCTGGCGGCGCGCATGGCCGAGGCCCACCGCCGCCCCGACGGCGGTCCCGTCTTTCTCGGAGCCAACTGCATGGGCGTCATTTCCCGTCCCGGCAACTACGACACCTGGTTCATTCCGGCCGCCAAGCTGCGGCAGGACGCCGATCCGCACTACCGGCGCGTGGCCATCTTCAGCCAGAGCGGCGCTTTCCTGCTCAATCGCTACAGCCAGACGCCGGAGCTGCGTCCGGCCTATCTCATTTCCCTGGGCAATCAGACGGACCTGTCCCTCGGCGACATGATGCGCTATTTTCGCGACTCCGACGCCGTCGACGTCATCGCCGTCTATGTGGAAGGCTTCCGCAATCTGGACGGACTGGCCTTTGCCGGAGCCGTGCGCGAAGCCGTCTGCGCCGGAAAGCAGGTCATTTTCTACAAGGCGGGACGCACGCCCGAGGGAAAAAGCGCCACCAGCGGGCATACGGCGTCGCTGGCGGGCGACTACATGGTTTGCGAAAGCTGCCTGCGCCAGTCCGGCGCCATTGTGGCCCGCACGTTCGACGAATTTCAGGATCTCATCCTGCTGGCCGACGCCTTCGGCCGGATGCCCATTCGCGGCACCCGGCTGGGAGCCGTCAGCGGCGCGGGCTTCGAGGCCGTGGGCATGGCCGACAACATCCAGTCCGAAGAATACGCCATGACGCTGGGAACCCTGACCGAGGAAACCCGCGCCGCCATGCGGGAACTGCTGGTCGCCAAGAAGCTCGACAAGCTGGCGACCGTCGCCAATCCCCTGGACATCAACCCCGGCGCCGACGACGAAACGCATGCCCGCATGGCCGAACTCATGCTGGCCGACGACACCATAGACGCCGTGGCCATCGGCCTGGACCCGCTCTCTCCCGTCACGCACTCCCTTGCCGACAGCGACGATCCCCTGTTCCGCATGGACGCGCCCGACGGAATTCTCGCCCGGCTGGAAGCCCTGCGGCGCACGGCGCAGAAACCCCTTGTGGCCGTCGTGGACGGCGGAGCCCTGTTCGAACCCCTGCGCCGGGCCCTGCGCGAGCGCGACATTCCGACCTTTCCCGTATGCGACCGGGCCGTCGCCGCCCTGTCCCTGTACATGGACGGCCGCCTTGCCGCCGAAGGGCTGCGCTGCTCCTGCCCCTGGACGTCCCGGCAACATTGACCGGCGACGACCGGCGGCGTACAACAATCCGCCGGTTTCAGGGAACCGGGTTCACCGAACGCACAAGGACGCTTTCATGACACATCACAGCCACGACGCCCATCACGGCCACGACGACGCCCGCGATACGCCGCCGCGCATCATTACGGTACGCCCCGCTTCCGGACTTTCCGGGGACATCATGCTGGCCGGTCTGGCCGCGCTGGCCCGGCTGGATCAGCCGCGCCTCGACGCCATGACGGAGGAACTGGGACTGCCCGCGCTCCGGGGCTGTCTGGCGCTGGAGCCCCGTTCCGTCAATCATATCGCGGGATTCGGCTGCCGCATCGCTCTGCCGCACGAACATGTTCACCGCACGCTGACGGACATCCTGACCATTATCGAGGCCTCGAACATGCCGGACAGGGCCAGGGAAGCGGCCGCCCGCGCCTTTCGCCTTCTGGCCGGGGCGGAAGCCGCCGTACACGGCCTGACGCCCGACAAGGTGACCTTCCATGAAGTGGGCGCGCTGGACAGCATTCTGGATACCTGCCTTGTCTGCCGCCTGTTCGTGGAACTGGACGCGGAACGCCTCGTCTGCGGTCCGCTGCCGCTGGCCGACGGAGCCGCCCGCTGCGCCCACGGACAGATCGCCGTCCCCGCCCCCGCCGTGCTGCGCCTGCTGGAAGGCGTGCCGGTCTGCGCCTTCCCCGGCCGGGGTGAAACCGTCACCCCCACCGCGGCCGCCCTGCTCAAGGCCCTGAATGCGGATTTCGGGCCGTGGCCCTCCATGACGGTACGCGCCACGGCCATCAGTTACGGCACGCGCGTTTTTCCCGACGCCCCCAACGGCGCCATCTGGGCGCTCGGCGACGCCGCCCCCGTCAGGAGCATGCCCGGCCATGAGTAGCGACATCACGCCGTACCGGGCGCTTGTGCGTCCCGACCAGCGCGCCGCCCTCAAGGCGCAGCAGCCGTGCGTCCTCTGGTTCACCGGTCTGTCCGGGGCCGGAAAATCCACGCTTTCCACGCTGGTGGACGCCGCCCTGTACGAACGCGGATATCATACCTTCGTTCTGGACGGGGACAACATGCGCCGCCGTCTGTGCCGCGATCTGGGATTTTCCGACGCCGATCGCGCGGAAAACATCCGCCGTGTGGCGGAGACGGCCCGTCTCATGACCGAGGCGGGCCTGATTGTACTCACCGCCTTCATTTCGCCCTACCGTTCGGAACGGGCCATGGCCCGGTCGCTCTTTGCGCCGGGCCGTTTTGTGGAAATTTACGTCAACGCGCCGCTGGAACTGGTCGAACAACGCGATCCCAAGGGGCTCTACCGCCGGGCGCGCCGCGGAGAAATCCGCCGCTTCACCGGCATTGATTCCCCCTACGAAGCCCCGGAGCATCCCGAAGTGGAGCTGGACACGGCCCGTTTCCCGCCGGAACGCTGCGTGCGCGCCGTACTGGCGTATCTTGAGGAAAAAGGACTTCTGAATCCGCCGACGGACATCCCCGGCGCGGGCCTGCGCGAACGGGAGGGCGATCCGTTCTTCCCGCAGCCGGAGCGCGGCTGATATCGGAACCGCGAAACAGCAACCGCCACCCCTGGAGGAGAGATTATGGCAAAGGTGAAGGCAAGCCTTCCGCTGCAAATGGCCATCGGCATGATCGCCGGTATCATCGTGGGCATTCTGGCCCAGAATACGCCCATCGTCAGCGACGTGGCCAAATTTCTGGGCGATATTTTCATCCGGCTCATCCGCATGGTCGTGGTGCCGCTGGTCTTTGCCACGCTCGTGGCCGGGGCCGCGGGCATCAGCGATACGGCCAAGCTGGGGCGCGTCGCCGTCAAGACCATGCTCTACTATCTGCTGACGACCATGGCTTCCGTGGCCGTCGGCCTGCTGCTCGCCAACATCATGCATCCCGGCGCCGGTCTGAACCTCTCCACCGAAGGGCTTCAGGCCAAGCAGGTGACGCCGCCCGCGCTCAGCGACACCCTGATGAACCTGATTCCCATCAATCCCGTGGAAGCCATGGCCAAGGGGAACATGCTGCAAATCATCATCTTCGCCATCATCTTCGGCTTCGGTATCAGCGCCCTGGGAGAAAACGGCCGCCATCTGCACCGCTTTTTCGACGCCTGCGGCGAAGCCATGGTCAAGGTGACGGGCTTCGTCATGATGTACGCGCCCATCGGCGTCTTCGGCCTCATGGCCTATACCGTGACCAAGCACGGCCTTGCCGTGCTGCTGCCTCTGGGCAAGGTCATCGTCATCATGTATCTGGGCTGCGCCATCCTGTTCTGCTGCATGTTCCTGCCGCTGGTGAAGTTCATCGTGCGCATTCCCGTCAAGCGCTTCGTCAAGGGCATGCTTGAACCCTTCATGATCGGCTTCACCACCTGCTCCAGCGCCGCCGCCCTGCCCTCCAACATGCGCTGCGCCGAGGAACTGGGCGCGTCCCGCACGGTGGCCAGCTTCGGCATCCCGCTGGGCAATACCATCAACATGAACGGCACGGCCCTCTATATGGGCATCAATACCATTTTCGTGGCCGAGGTCTTCGGCATTCCCATGCCCTTCGACACCCAGCTCACGGTCATTCTCATGTCCATTCTGGCCGCCGTGGGCACCATGGGCGTCCCCGGCGCGGGCCTCATCATGATGAGCATCATCTTCGTGCAGGTGGGCATGCCGCTGGAAGGCGTCGCCCTCATCGCGGGCATCGACCGCATTCTGGACATGGCCCGCACGCCCATGAACGTCATAGGCGACAGCCTCGGCGCCCTGGTCGTCTCCCGTCTGGAAGGCGACTTCGTGGACAAGCCGGAAAAGGAACAGGTCTAGGGCCTGTTAACACTATTTTTCTATTTATTTCAAATAAATAGAAAAATATAGACGACACATGACCCTTGAAAAGTACTTGCCGCATGGCCTGTGTCCCCTCTGAAAAAGCGCGTTGGGGGAAGGATGGGGGGCCTGGGGGGAAGGAAACCACCTTGTGCGCTAGCCAAGGGGGTTTCCTTCCCCCCAGAAGAACGCTTCATCGTTAACACCATCTTTGAAAAAGAGACAACACGAGGCGGCGGCACAGCGCCGCGGCATTGTGAAGGGGGCTCCGGCCCCCTTTTTTCGTGCGGGCGTTCCCGCTTGAAGAACAATCCGAAAGCCGCTATCATTCCGCGACCCTGTATAAACATCCGTCCGGAAACGGCAGCCGTCGCCCCCGCGCCGGGGGGAGGTTCCGCCGCTTCCGGATGCGTCATTCCTGCGCGCCGGGCTCCGGGCTTCCTGCGGGAGCCGCGCACGGCGGGGAGCCTTACCCCCTCACCCCCCATGAGCGATCTTTTTCAATCCTCACGCCTCCGCGAAGAACAGCAACGGGCCCGACGCCGCATGCTGCACTTTGTCCGTTTTCTGCGCAGCCAGCGCCGCTTTCTTCGTTCCCACGGCATGACCATGCGGGAAGCCGACGCTCCCCAGTTCCTGCCGTCCTGCCGCGCCATGCGTCTGGAGCCGGACGGCCCGCTTCCCTGCCTGCTGGAGTGCAGCCGCAGCCGCGTGGCGGCCCGTATCGCCCTGGTCGTTCTCGGTCTGCTGACCTGCTATGTCTTCTGGCTGGATTTCTTCGCCGACAGCAGCATCCTCCTGCCCGGCGGCATTACGCTGGGCACGTTGACGCTTCTGCTTCTGACGCTGATCGTCGTCCTTCTGGCCTTCGCCCTCTACGGGCTGCTGCGCCGCGACGTCCTGCTGTTCGAGGTGGAAGGTCTCGTGATCTGCCGGCGACGGCTGCTTTTCTGGAACACGCGCCGCATTGCCCGCGCCTCGGTGCGCGACGTGATTTCCGTGCATCGCCGCCACGCCCTGCGCGCCCGCAGGCTGGAGCTTGTCTTTCACGACGACAGCACCCTTGCCGCCGCCTTCGTCGATGACGACGCCACCGTCGAATGGCTCCGCTGGGCCGTGCTGCGCTGGCTCGGCCACGACTATGTCGACGAGGACGAAGCGGCGACGCCGACGGCGGAGCCCGCCGACGGCATCGAAACGCGGCCCTGAGGGCACGCCTCCCGCAAACGCTCGGTCATGCGCATGGAATGGACGGAACAGGCCCTGATCATCAGGCTGGGAGCCTTTCGCGAGGCGGATCTCTGGGTACGGCTGCTTTGCCGCGGCCGGGGACTGCTGACGGTCTTTGCCTTCGGCGGCAGCCGCAGCCGTCATCGCTTCTGCGGCTGCCTCGACGTGCTCAACGAAGTGACCTGCCGCGTCAGGAGTTCGAGGGACGGGCGCTTTCTCAATCTGGAAGAGGCCGCGCTGCTGCGCGGCCCGCAGCGTCTGCGACGGGACTGGCGGCGCATGGGCGTCGCCGTCAACTGCCTGCGCTTTGTGGAGGCGCTGGGCGTTTCGGAGGAAAACGCGGAGGAAGCCTACGCGCTGCTGACGGACTTCAGCCGTACGGCCGACGAAGCGCCGGAGCTGCCCGCGCTGGCGCCGCTCTTTTTCCGCTGGCGTCTGGCGGCCATTCTGGGCCTTGCGCCGGACATGGAACACTGCGGCATCTGCGGCGGCCCTGTCGGCGAGGAGGCCCTCCTCGTCGTGGATGAAGGCCGCCTGCGCTGCCGGGCCTGCCGCGCGGAACGGACGGCGGCGGGCGTCGTCCCCGAGCGCTACGGCGTGGAGCTGACGGGCGCGGCCCTTGACGTTTTGCGCCGCGTACAGCAAGAATTTCCTTCGGAATGGCGCAGGTCGCCGCTTCTCCCTGCGGACAGGCGGGCCTGCGGGCGGGCCGTCGACGGTTTTGTGCAATACCATCTGGGCCTTGCCTGGGAAAACGGCTATTTTCGCCGCGTCTGAGCGGCGCATGTGAAAGTCAACAGTCCAAAAGGAATGCCGATGTATTTTCAGGACGTCATCCTTACCCTGCAAGACTACTGGGCAAAGCAGGGTTGCGTCATCGAGGAGCCCTCGGGCGTGGAATGCGGCGCAGGCACCTTCAACCCCAATACCTTTCTGCGCGTGCTGGGGCCCGAACCCTGGTCCGTGGCCTATGTGGAGCCTTCCCGCCGTCCCACGGATGGGCGCTACGGCGAAAATCCCAACCGCCTGCAACGCTATTTCCAGTTTCAGGTCATTCTCAAGCCTTCGCCGGAAAATGCGCAGGACCTGTATCTGGAAAGCCTGAACGCGCTGGGCATCAATCCCGCGCAACAGGATATCCGCTTTGTGGAAGACGACTGGGAATCCCCCACGCTCGGCGCATGGGGCCTCGGCTGGGAAGTCTGGCTCAACGGCATGGAAGTCAGCCAGTTCACCTATTTCCAGCAGGTGGGCGGCATCGATCTCTTCCCCGTCAGCGTGGAACTGACCTACGGGCTCGAACGTCTTGCCATGTATCTCCAGGGCGTGGAATCGGTCTATGATCTGCGCTGGAACAAGAACGTCACCTACGGCGACATCTACCACCAGAACGAAGTGGAACAGTCCCGCCACAACTTCGAGGTCAGCAACGCCGAAATGCTGCTGCGCCAGTTCAACGACTTCGAGGGCGAATGCAAGCGGATGCTGGAATTGAATCTTCCCTGGCCCGCCTACGACTACTGCCTGAAGTGTTCCCATACCTTCAATCTGCTGGATGCGCGCGGCGCCATTTCCATTACGGAACGCGCCGGCTATATCGGCCGCGTGCGCGCTCTGGCTTCCGGCGTGGCGCGCCTCTATGTGGCCCAGCGCGAAGAAATGGGTCATCCCCTTCTCAACCGTACTGCGAGGTAAGGCATGGCAACCTTTGTGCTTGAAATCGGCAGCGAGGAAGTGCCTTCCCGCTTTCTGCCCACGGAAGAACAGGAACTGGAAACCCGCTTTACGGCCGCGCTGCGGGAAAACGCCCTCGAACACGGCAGGATTCGCGCCCTGAGCACGCCCCGCCGCGCCATCCTCGTGGTGGAGGACCTCAACCCCGTTCAGACCGAGCGCGAGGAAATCGTGGCCGGGCCGCCCGTCCGCGTGGCCTATGACGCCGACGGCAAACCCACCAAAGCGCTGGAAGGCTTCCTGCGCACCAACGGCTGCACGCCGGACGAGGTTTTCAGACAGGACACCCCCAAGGGGGAATACGTGGCCGTGCGCAAGCGCATCGGCGGCGCGGCGGCCGGCGATCTGCTGGCGGAGATCTGCCCCGCTGTCATCACGGCCCTGCCCTTTGCCAAGCGCATGCGCTGGGGAGCCAATCACGTGGCCTATGCCCGTCCCCTGCGCTGGATTGTGGCGCTGCTCGACGGCGACGTGGTTCCCTTTGAACTGGGTCCCGTCGCCTCCGGCCGCGAAACCTTCGGGCACCGCATTCACGGTCGCGGCCCCTTCAGCGTGAAGGAAGCGCGCGATCTGCTGCCCCTGCTGACCGAAAAGGGCGGCATCACGCCCCTGCCCGCCGATCGCCGCGCCGTCATCGTCCGGGGCGGCGACGAACAGGCCGCCGCCGTCGGCGGCAAGGTGCTGTGGAAGGACAGCCTCCTGCGCGAGGTGGAAGGCCTTACCGAACATCCCGTGCCGCTGCTGGGCGACTTCGACGCCTCCTATCTCGAAGTGCCCCGCGAAGTGCTGCTGACCAGCATGGAGAGCCATCAGAAGAGCTTCGGCGTGGAAGGGGCCGACGGCGCGCTGCTGCCGCACTTCCTGACCGTGCTCAACCTGACGCCCGAAGACATGGGGCTGGTGAAACGGGGCTGGGAACGCGTGCTGCGCGCCCGTCTCGAGGACGCCCGCTTCTTCTGGCACGCCGATTTGCGCGATACCTTCGATCACTGGCTGGAAAAGCTGGATCACGTCATCTTCATCGGCCGTCTGGGCAGCATGGGCGAAAAGACCCGCCGTCTGGAACGCCTCTGCCGCCATCTGGCCGAAACCGTCGCCGACGGCAAGGTTTCGCCCGACGACGCGGCGCGCGCCGGACGCCTTTCCAAGGCCGATCTCGTCAGCGGCATGGTGGGCGAATTCGACACGCTTCAGGGCGTCATGGGCGGCATCTATGCCGAGCGCAAGGGAGAAAGCCCCGTCGTTGCCCGGGCGCTCAGGGAACAGTATCTGCCCGCCGGACCGGAAACGCCCCTGCCCGGCAGTCTCGGGGGCGCGCTGCTTTCGCTGGCCGACAAGGCGGACACCCTTGCCGGCTGCTTCGGCCTCGGCATGATTCCCACCGGCGCCGCCGACCCCAACGGCCTGCGCCGCTGCGCCATCGGCATTCTCCGCATCGTGCTTGACTACGGCCTGACGCTCGATCTGCGCGCCCTCTTCACGCGCGCGCTGGAACTCTACGGCGATCGGCCGTGGAAGCTCGCCCCCGCCGAAGCCGTGGACAAGCTGCTGGAATTCATGGCCGGACGTCTGCGCAACTACTGGCAGGGACGGGGCGAGGACACGCTCCTTGTGGACGCGACCCTGGGCGCCGGAGCCGAGGATATCCGCGACGCCGGACTGCGGCTGACCGCCCTTGCCGCCTTCAGCCGGGAAAACGGCTACGCCGAGGCCGTGCAGACCTTCAAGCGCGTGGCCAATATCGTGCGCAAGCAGGCCGGTGACGACCTGCGGGATCAGTGGGACGACGCCCTGCTTCAGGAAGCCCCGGAAAAGGCCCTTGCCGCCACGCTGCGCGATCTGCTGCCCCGTCTGGACGATCTGCGCGGCAGGGGGGATTACGCCGCCGCCCTGAACACGCTGCTGGAAGTCCGCCCCGCCGTGGACGCCTTCTTTGACGGCGTCATGGTCATGTGCGACGACGACGCCCTGCGCCGCAACCGTCTGGCCATGCTCAACGCGCTCGGTTCCCGCTTCGCGCGTCTGGCCGACTTCGCCGCGCTGCAAATGTAATACGCGCCCGGCTTCCGGGAACAGCCCCCGCCCGCACGGGAAGGGGGGACTGCTCCCGGAAGCCCTTCGCCCCTTTCCCCGACGCGCTGTCTTCACGGGAAACGCCCTCCTGCGCGGCATTTTGCCTTTGGAGCATTTTATCTTTGAAATGGGTTGAGAGTAGATTCAGGGGGAAGGGAACCCCCTCATCTCTGCTGTCGATGCCCTTAGCTCCCTTCGTCGCA
>CAJMRA010000052.1 GCA_905215675.1 uncultured bacterium
GGGGCGGTTAATACCAGAGCATTTTCAGGGAAAATGCTCTGGTCGTGAAGTCGACATCGGCGCACCCCGGGAATGCGCGCAGGGCCGGTTGAGAAAAGAGGTTTTTTCCCGCGCAGGGGGGCTCCTTTTCCCGGCATCCTTTTTCACGCTCCGGGACAGCGGCGCATTTGCGCGGCAAAGTCGTCCCGAAAGGGGAATGCCGCGTCGGGAGCCTGTATGCGCCCTCTTGACGGGGCGTCGCACGGCGTGTATCCTGCGGCCTCTTGGAATAATCCCCTGAAAGGGACGCCCCGCAGTGCAGACGCCGACGGCGCGTCGCGGCGAGGCGATTTTTCCGCATCCCGGGCCGGTTCCCGCCGCACGGCAGGCCGGAACGGCGTTGTCGAGTCTGCGGACTCTGCATTTTCAACAAAAAACCCATTGCGCGCGTCGCGGACGCCGAAGGCGTCCCTGCGAAGGAGTCAATGGGCTCATCAAGGAGCGAATCATGAAAAGAACCTACCAGCCCAGTAAGGTCAGACGGGCCCGCACTCACGGTTTCCGCGCGCGTATGGCGACGCCCAGCGGTCGCGCCGTGCTGCGCCGCCGTCGCGCCAAGGGCCGCAAGCGTCTGAGCGCCTGATTGTGGAAGGGGGGCAGCCCCTGCGCCCCGTTGCGGGCGGAGACGCCCGACGCCGGACATGGCCGCGCGCATGCCGCATTGTCAGGCGCGCCGACTATGCGGCCTGTTATGAGACAGGCCGGCGTTTCCATACGGAACATTTCATTGTTTTCGTCCGCTATGGGCGGGGCGACAGCCCCGCCCCGGCGCGTCTGGGATCAGCCGTTTCCCGCAAGGTCGGCAAGGCCGTCCTGCGCAACAGGATAAAGCGGCTGTTACGAGAATTTTTTCGGCATCACGTCCGCCGGATTCCCGGTGGAACGGATATTGTCGTCGTCGCCAAGAAGCAGGCCGGAGAGGCCGCGCTGCGCCAGTCCGATGTGGACCGGCAGCTGGGCGCGATCCTTCGGCGTCTGGCAAAAAATGCCCCGGAGTGACGACGATACGCATTTGTTCCCAGCGAATGTTTTCGCCGGAGAACGTATTCCGGCGTGTCCCGTCCGAGCCTTTTCCGGCCGGGCAGGGCACGCCGTGCCTTTTGCGCCCCCAAGGGGCCGCGGCAACGGGCTTGAGGCATGAATATCGTACGTCGTATCGCCATTGCGCCCATTCGCTTTTATCAGCGTTTCATTTCGCCGGTCCTGCCGCCGGCCTGCCGCTATCTGCCTACCTGTTCAGCGTATGCCGCCGAAGCCATAGCCGTTCACGGCGTCGTGCGCGGCGGCTGGCTTGCGCTCAAGCGTCTGGCCCGATGTCACCCGTGGGGGGGATCGGGCTATGATCCCGTTCCGCCGCCAGCGCGGCGCAGCTCGTCCACGTCCGAGGAGTAACCGCCCCCATGCAAGACAGTAAAAATCTCGTTATCGCCATCGTTCTCTGCCTGCTGATTCTGGTCGGCTGGAGCGCCCTTTCGGAGCGCATGGGCTGGATTTCCAAGCCCGATCCGGCTGTCGTGGCCCAGCAGCAGGAGCAGGCCCGCAAGGAAGCCGAGGCCGAAAAGGCCAAACAGCTGGCCTCCGCCACCACGCCCGACGGCAAGCCCCTCCCCGCCTTCACGCCCGCTCCGGGGCGCGAAGTCACCGTCAGGACGCCCCTGTATACGGCGGTATTTCATACCGGCGGCGGGATTGTGCGTTCCTTCACCCTGAACGACTATCGTTCCGGCGTGGCGGCCGATTCCCCGGACATCAACATGGTGGATGCCGTCACGGCGAAATTTTCTCCTCTGGGACTGGTCGTCAACAAGCAGCCTTCCTGGAGCAACGGCGTCTGGTCCTATGAGGGCGCCGACAGCTACGATGTGGCGGAAGGCAAGTCCGTGACGCTGACGTTTGTGGGCGAGGTGGACAAGGTGCGTGTGGCGCGCGAGCTGACCTTCAGCGCCGATACCTATCTGGTGAAGGAGCGCGTGCGGCTGGCGACGCCGGAGGAGGCGTCCCGCAGCGTGCGCCTTGAATTCACCGTGGCGGCCGACAGCCGGTTTGCCGCGGGCGGCAACTACGACGCCATGCGCATCGCCTGGGACAATGACGGCTCGCTGGCGGAAGAGTCTTCCGTGGAAAAGCTCGCCGCCGTCGTGACGCAGCGCGGCCGTATTTACTGGGCGGGCCCCACCAGCACATATTTCCTCATGGCCATCATGCCCGCCGTGAGCGATAACGTGGGCCTGCGCGCCTGGACGCAGGAAGGCGTGTTCCGCGCCTCGCTGGAACCGCAGGAAATCGTCGTGGAGCCCGGCCGGGAGGCCGTCTGCGACGTGTCGTACTGGATAGGCCCCAAGGAACGCGCGCGTCTGCTGGCCGTCAACGAGGAGCTGGCCAAGAGCGTGGACCTCGGCATGTTCAGCCTTATCGGCAAGGGGCTGCTCTGGCTGCTGGCCAAGTTCCACGGTTTCGTCGGCAACTGGGGCGTGGCCATCATTCTGCTGACCGTTCTCATCAAGGCCGTATTCTGGCCCCTGACCGCCAAGAGCTATGCGTCCATGGAACAGATGCGGCGTCTCAAGCCGCAGATGGATGAAATCCGCGAACGCTGCAAGAACGACAAGCAGGCCATGAACAAGGAAGTCATGGCCCTGTACAAGACCTACGGCGTCAATCCCGCCAGCGGCTGCATCCCGCTGCTTATCCAGCTGCCGGTCTTCTTCGGGCTGTATCAGGCGCTGCTGACGTCCATCGAGCTGCGGCATGCCAGCTTCATCACCTATCTGCCCGGTACGGATATGCTCTGGCTGGCCGACCTGTCCTCCAAGGACCCCTACTATATTACGCCCGTCATCATGGGCGTGACCATGTTCATTCAGCAGCGTTTCAATCCGCCTGCCTCGGATCCGACCCAGCAGAAGATCATGATGGCGCTGCCCTTCGTCTTTACCGTTCTCTTCCTGAGCTTCCCCTCCGGTCTCGTCATCTACTGGCTGGTAAATAATATCCTGTCCATTCTGCAACAGTGGATGATGTCGCGCAAGCGGCGACTCGACAAGTAGTGCCGGAACCGCGTTCGCCCGGCGGGCGCGGTTTACCGTACAATGCTCTGGAGCAATCATGTGCGAAGCCGTCCGGTCCTCCGGGCGGCTTCTTGGAGTGTTCGGGCCGGATGCCCGCGATTTTTGCTCAACCGGCCGGATATGGCATCGTTTCCGGCGAGAGGGTTTGCGCATGGAAGGTTTCAAGGAATTTGAAGGAAAAAGTCTCGATATGGCCATTCGCGATGCGTGCGAATATTACAACGCCGTCCGCGAAAAACTGGAGATCGAGATCATACAGGACGCCAAGTCCGGCATTTTCGGACTTGTGGGCGCGCGCAAGGCCAAGATTCGGGCCCGTCGCGCGGCCCTGAGGGAAGCCGTGGCCTCGGCGCTGGGCAAGAACGGCCGCCGCGCCGAAGCGGCGGAAACGGGCGGCGCGCCCGTCGAAGGCGGCGCGGGCGGCGAAAACGCCCGTCCGCCCAGAGGGGAGCGAAGCCGTCAGCGCCGCTCCGAAGGCGAGGCGGCGGAAACCCGCCGTCAGCGCGCGCCGCGCAAGGCCTCTCCCCGCGGGGCCGGGCCGGAGGCGGAGGATTCCGGCAATCGTTCGGAATCGGATCGCGCGCTGCTGCCTGCCGGGCCGTCCCTGCCCGCCGTCAGGGAAAAAGGCGTTTCGCCCGCGACCGACGGCAGGGAGGGCGTCGCCGCCGCGACGTCGGCCGGGAATACCGGCCGGGAATCCGGGACCCTGCCGGACGACGCGGACGCGGGCGACGACATGACGATGCGGAACGCGGCGACGGATATCGATCCCGAACGTCTGGCGGCTCTGGCCGGGGAAACCGTGGAACGCCTTGTCCGGCCCATTGCCGGAGACGACATTGTACTGAAAGCCGAAGTTCTGGATGGGCGCGTGCGCGTGTCCGTCGATGGAGCCGAGGATTCCGGCCTGCTCATCGGCCGGGAAGGGCAGACGCTGGCGGCCCTGCAATATCTGGCTTCCCGCATCGTTTCGCGCGCCGTGAACGCAGCCGTGCGCGTCCAGCTCGACGCCGGTCGCTATCGGCAGCGTCAGGACGAAAAGCTGCGTGAAATCGCCCTTGCCCTGGCCGAACGCGTCCGGGAGACGGGGCGCTCCTTCTCCACGCGCCCCCTGAGTTCCTATCATCGCCGTATTGTGCACCTTGCCCTGCAGGACGCGCCGGATGTCCAGACCCGCAGCACGGGAGAGGGACCGCTCAAGCGTGTCGTCATCTGCCGTCGTCGTCCTGAACGGGGGCAGGCCTGATGGAAACCATCGCGGCCATAGCGACCCCGCGCGGCGCGGGCGGCGTGGGCGTCATCCGCATTTCCGGCCCCCGGGCGCGGGAGGTTCTGGCGGCCGTGTTCCGGCCGTCGGCGGACATTGCGGAGTTCCGGCCCTGGGTACTGCATCACGGCGTTGTTCTGGATGACGACGGGCCGCTGGACGATGTGCTGGCCGTCTACATGCCGGGCCCGCGGACCTTTACCGGCGAGGATGTGGCGGAAATACAGTGTCACGGCGGCGTGTTTCTGGTGCAGGCCGTGCTGGAGGCCGTGCTCCGCAAGGGCGCGCGGGCCGCAGGGCGCGGCGAGTTCAGTCGGCGCGCCTACCTCAACGGCCGTATGGATCTCAGTCAGGCGGAAGCCGTTGCCGAACTGATCGCCGCGCCTTCGCGCGAGGCCGTGCGTTACGGATTGCAGCGGCTGGAAGGGGAACTGGGCCGCCGGGTGGAGGACCTGCGCGTCCGGCTGGATCAGGCGCGCGTGCAGATGTGCCTTGCGGTTGATTTTCCCGACGACGAGGTGGAGTGCCTGCCTCCCGAGGAATTTGACGGAATCGTGCGGGATGTGGCCGACGGTATCGCCTCGCTGCTGGCAGGCTGCCGTCGCGCCGCCGTCATGCAGGAAGGCGCGCCCGTCGTGCTGGCCGGAGGCGTCAATGCCGGAAAGTCCAGCCTGCTGAACGCTCTGCTGGGACGCAGCCGGGCGCTGGTGACCGACATTCCCGGCACCACGCGGGATTTTCTGGAAGAATGCGTCAACGTGAACGGCCTGCCCGTGCGTCTCGTGGATACGGCCGGGCTGCGCGAGAGCGGCGAGACGGTGGAGCGCCTCGGCATTGAGCGGAGCCGGGAAAAGGTAACGCAGGCCGACGCCGTACTGATTTTGCTCGACGGGGCCGCCCTGGGCGAGGAGGGCGCGACCGCGACCGTCTGCCCGGACGCCGCGGCGCTGGAAGCCCTGAAACTGGCGGGCGATCTGCCGGTGCTGCTGGTCTGGAACAAGATTGACCTGTGCCGTCCGGCCTGTTTCCCTCCCGTCTGGGCGCAGGGGCGGCCCTGCGTCATGATCAGCGCCCGGACGGGCGAAGGCGTGGACGAGCTGGCCTCCCGCCTGCATGATCTGCTGCTGCGGGACGCCGAGGCGCGTCCGCCGGAAGACGGTCTTGCGCCCAATGCCCGGCAGGCGCTGGCGCTGGAACGGGCTCTTGAAGAAATAAAGGCCTTGCGGGGTGACATTCGGGCAGGCCGGAGTTATGATTGCTTGTCCGTTCGTCTGGATACGGCTTTGGCGCATCTGGCGGACGTGACGGGCGTGGATACGCCCGATGAAGTCTTGAACAAGGTTTTTTCGTCGTTTTGCATCGGCAAATAGCCTCCTTTTCGCCCCTCCGTCGGCAAGGACAAGGACACTGCCGCGCAACGGCGTGCCTCTTTCCTTCCCCGGCGGCCGAAGGCCGCCCCAGCGCCGGATTGT
The DNA here is from genome assembly GCA_905215675.1 of uncultured bacterium. GTDB lineage: Bacteria > Desulfobacterota > Desulfovibrionia > Desulfovibrionales > Desulfovibrionaceae > Desulfovibrio. The sequence continues at coordinate 5,847 of CAJMRA010000052.1, forward strand.
CGTATGTCGGATTTGGACGTCTTGCGTCGCCGCCTGAGCAGCGACGAAATCAACGCCATGCCCCTCTATCATTATGAGGGGCGGGTTCACCTTGTGCGAACGCCGGAGGAACTGGCGTCCGTCATGCCGTTGCTGGAACGGGAACGTGTCATCGGCTTTGATACGGAAACGCGTCCCTCCTTTCGCAAGGGGCGCGTCAATGCGCCTTCGCTGGTACAGCTGGCAACGGAAGAGGCTGTCATCCTCGTGCAGTTGTCCTGGCTGCCGTTAAGCGAGGGACTGGCCGCCCTGCTGAGCGATCCCCTTCATGTCAAGACCGGCGTGGCCATCGGCGACGACATGCGGGAATTAAGCAAGCTCCATCCCTTTACCCCCGCCGGTCTGGCCGACGTGGGCGCGTTTGCCCGGGCGCAGCATATCCCCAGCCAGGGCTTGCGCACGCTGGCGGCCAACCTTTTCGGCCTGCGTATTTCCAAGGGGCCGCAATGCTCCAATTGGAGCGTCAAGGTCCTGAGTCAGCGGCAGATTCTGTACGCCGCCACCGACGCCTGGATCAGCCGCGCCATCTATTTGCGAATGCTGGAACTGGGACTTGTGCCGGGGAGCGTCGCCGCATGAACCGGCCTCCGCTTCGGGAAAACGGCGTCGCGCCGCTGGTATTCTTTACAGGTGGCACGGCGTTGCGAGCCCTGAGCCGCCATCTTGCCGCCCTTGCCGTTCCCGCAGTCCACATCGTCACCACCTTTGATTCCGGCGGAAGCACCGCCGTCTTGCGGCGGGCCTTTGCCATGCCCGCCGTCGGCGATATCCGGCACCGCCTCGGGGCGCTGGCCGATCCCGCCGTCGTGCCGCCCCGCGTGCTGGATATCTGGGAATGGAGAACGCCGCAGGACGGCGATCCCGACCGGCTGCGGGAGGAATTGCGCGCCATCGGCGAAGCCTGGCATTCCTTCTGGCTGGACGTTCCCGAATCCTTCGCCGCCCCCCTGCGGCGCTATTTCTGCGATTTTCTGGCGCAGATGCCGGCCGATTTCGATCCGCACGGCGCCTGTTTCGGCAATCTGGTGCTTGCGGGCGGCTTCCTGCGCCACGAACGCCGTCTTGATCCCATACTGGCGGCCTGCGGCCGTCTGTTTGCCGTACGCGGCTCCGTCTTGCCGATCGTGGAAGGAAGTTTCCATCTTGCGGCGGAACTTCAGGACGGCTCCATTCGCATAGGACAACATCGTTTCGGCATGCCGACCCAGCCGGTACGCCGCCTTTTCCTCACCGTTCATGATCCCGATCACGGCGTCTGCGAGGCGACGCCCTGTCGTCCCCGTATCGTGACGCGCGCCGCCGCGGCCATTGGCGCTGCCGGAGTGCTGTGTTATCCTATGGGCAGTTTCTATTCCAGCGTGCTGGCAAATCTCCTGCCCGAGGGCGTCGGCAGGCATATTGCCGCCGCCGACTGTCCCAAGGTCTTTATCCCCAACAGCGGCGGCGACAAGGAATGCCCGTCCTGCACCATAGCCGGACAGGTGGATTTCCTGTTGCGGACCCTGCGCGCCGATGTGCCCGATGCCGACGTATCCCGCCTCCTGACCCATGTGATCATCGACGGTCGGCAGGGGCGCTACGAAGGGCGGGGAGACAGGGAGTATCTCCAGCAACTGGGCATCCGCGTCATTGACGCCGCCGTCGTCATGCCCGACGAGCCGCAACGCCATGATCCGAAGGCCGTCGGCGCGCTGCTCCTGCGGTTGCGCGACGAAAACAGACAGGAGTCGGCCTCCCATGCCTGAAAAGTCTGCCTCCTCCGGCGCTTCCGCCCCCCTGACCATAGACGGCAGTCTTGCCGGGCGGCGGCTGGACGCGGCCCTTGGCGAACTTCTGCCGGGTCTGGGCGTACGCGCCCGTCGCCGCCTGATCGAAGGCGGGGGGCTGCTGCTCAACGGACGCCGCGTGCGCGCGCCCGGCCTGACCGTACGGCGGGGCGACGTCCTGCGTCTTGTGGAGTCTCCCGTTGCCGCCGTCGCTTCCGCCCCCTGGTCGTACCCTGCGCAGCAACCGCGCGTCCTGCGCGATGACGCTCCCTATCTGTTCCTGTTCAAACCCGCGGGCCTGCATACCGTCGCCCTCGGGGGCGGTTCCGCTCCCAGCCTTGAGTCCCTGCTGCCTGCCCTGCTGCCCGCTCCTCCCCGTCTGCTTCAGCGGCTGGATTTTGAGACGTCGGGCCTGATCTGCGCGACGTCCTCTGCGGAGGGCGGGGAGGTCTTCCGAACGGCGGAAGCCCGCAACGAGGTCTGCAAGGGCTATCTTGCCCTGCTGCAAGGCAGTCTGGAAACTCCCGTCACGGCGCGGGCGGCCATCGCCATGGACGGCGGCGCGACCGTACGCATCCGGGCCGGAGAGGAGGAAGACGCCGGGCGCTGGACCTCTTTTGTTCCTCTTGTCCGCTGGCGGGCGTCGGAAACCGCCGCCGTGGCCGAGGCGCTGGGCATGCCCGTGCCGGACGGGCCGCTGACGCTTGCCGCCTGTCGTATCGGGCGCGGGGCCCGGCATCAGATCCGCGCCCATGCCGCATGGCTCGGCCTGCCGCTCTGGGGCGACGCCCGCTATGGCGGCAGCGGGACGCATTTTTTTCTGCATCACGGGAGGTTTCATATGGCTTCCGTCGAATGCCGCTGTCTGCCGCCGTGGCTTGCCGCGCTGGCGGGATTGCCGGGCGACGCGCCCGAGGCGGCGCGCCGCTGGCTGGAAGCTCCCGTTCCGGCCGTCGGCCCCTGATGTCCCCCGTCCCTTCCCCGGAGCGCTTTTTCCAGGGGGGCAGGAGCATGTAACAAGCCCCTTTCAAGGGCGAGAGCGTTTCACCTTTGAAAAAGGTGAAAACGCGAGGCGGCGGCACAGTGCCGCCCGGCCCGAAGTGAGCGGAAAAACAGCGTTTTTTCCGCGAAACGACAGGCCGTATGGTTGGAAACGCGCAGCGTTTCAAACTGAACTTGCTGTTATGTTTATTTATTTGAAAATAGCGTAAGAATTTGTGTTAACAGACCTTGGGCGCGCGTGACGACGATGGGCGTCGTCGCGTTCGGCTCGGGGGAATCCGTCCCTTCAACCGTTTACGCCGAGGAATAGCATGTTCGCATCTCTGTTGCCCAAATCCGCTCCCTTTTTTGAAATGCTGCTGGAGCAAAACCGCATTCTGTGCGACATGAGCGGCCTGCTGGGCCGCATGTTCGACGACGATGCGGACAAGGACGCCCTCCACAAGGATATTTCCCTGCTGGAAGAAGAGGCGGACATGCTCCATGTACGCATTGTCCGCGCCCTGTCGCAAACCTTCATTACACCCATCGATCGCGAGGATATCCTCCGCATCAATCAGGCGCAGGAAGAGGTCATGGACTGCGTGCAGAGCCTGAGCACGCGCCTGCATATTTTTGAATTTTCCCGGGCGCGTTTTCCCGCCGTCAAGCTGGTACAGACCATGGGCGGGCTGCTGGAACTCTCGCGGCTCATGCTCGACGGACTGACGCGCAGGGAAGATTGTCACAAGACGCGCGCCTTTCATGAGCTGCGCGGCGACTGCGACATGATGCTGGCCGTGGGCGTGGCCGAACTCATGGATGAGGATATCTCGTCGCCGCAGGCGCTCATGGTGCTGTTCAAGTGGAGTCAGATTTACGACCGCATCGAAATCATGCTGGGCGCGGTGAACAACCTTGCGGAAACCCTCGAAGAAGCGGTGCTGAAAAATGTTTGATGTGCCTGTGCTGCTGGTTCTGATTGTCCTGGTGGCCCTTGTCTTTGACTTTACCAACGGCGCGCACGACTGCGCCAATGCCATCGCCACGGTCGTTTCCACCAAGGTGGTGACGCCCCGTTTCGCCGTGGCCGCAGCTGCGGCGCTCAATCTGGGCGGCGCGCTGCTGGGCACGGAAGTGGCCAAAACGCTCGGCGGGGGCATCGTGCTTCCAGAAGTTGTTCAGGGAAGTCATGTGCTGGTCCTTGCCGCGCTGGTGGGGGCCATTGCCTGGAACTGCATCACCTGGTACTTCGGCATTCCCTCCTCGTCCTCGCACGCCCTGATCGGCGGCCTCATCGGCGCGGCCGTGGGGCATGGCGGCTTTGCCACGCTCAACGCCGGAGGCATTGTCGGCAAGGTGCTGCTGCCGCTGGTCCTGTCGCCGCTGGCGGGCTTTGCGGCGGGTTTCCTCATCATGTGGGCCATCTACTGGATTTGCGCCCGCATCGCGCGCGGCAAGGTCAATGCCGCCTTCCGTCGCCTGCAACTGCTCTCGGCAGGTTTCATGGCCACCAGCCACGGCTTGAACGACGCGCAGAAAACCATGGGTATCGTGACGCTGGCCTTGCTGATCTTCGGCAAGGTGGACAGCGTGGAAGTTCCCCTCTGGGTCAAGCTGTGCTGCGCCATGGCCATGGCCATGGGTACGGCCGTGGGCGGCTGGAAAATCGTCAAGACCATGGGACACCGTATCTTCAAGCTGGAACCCGTGCACGGCTTTGCCGCCGAAGGCGCGGCGTCGCTGGTCATCAGCGGCGCGTCCATGCTCGGCGCGCCCGTCAGCACCACGCACACCATTTCCGCCTGCATCTTCGGCGTGGGCAGCAGCAAGCGCCTTTCGGCCGTGCGCTGGGGCGTTGCCGGACAACTGGTGACAGCCTGGATACTGACCTTGCCCGCGTCGGCTCTGGTGGGCTTCATCTCCTACTGGCTGCTGCATTTCATCTGGAACTAGCGGACAAGGGTGCCGGAGGGTTGTCGGGGGGAAGGGAACCCCCTTGGCTAGCGCGCAAGGGGGTTCC
>CAJMRA010000053.1 GCA_905215675.1 uncultured bacterium
GGCGCTGTGCCGCCGCCTCGCGTTTCACCTTTTTCAAAGGTGAAACGCTCTATTCCCCGGCGCGAATCACGGGAAACACGACGGCTTCATACCAGTAGAGGGCGGCGTCGTCCGCCTGCCAGCTGCGGGGCGGCAGACCGGCCTTGCGGCAGAGATTTTCCAGATAGGCGGTAAGGTTCCAGCCCTGTTCGACGGGAACTTGCGGCAGGAACAGGCCGCTGCGGGGGCCGCGCGCGAGCAGAAGCCCGTGACGGCCTATTTCGATGGCGGCGGGATCGGGGCAGGGCGAGAGCGGGCCCAGAACGGAAATTTCCAGCGAGATATCCGGCCATTCGCCCGGCGTTACAGGGGGAAAGCGCGGGTCTTCAAAGGCGGCGGCATGCGCCATGCGCCAGACATTCTGATAAAGGGGTTCTCTCCCGATGACGGAGCCTATGCAGCCGCGCAAGTCATTATGGCGGCGCAGGGTGACGAAGGAGCCCAGAGGTTCGGAAAGAATACCGTTCCCGAGCGCCTCCGAAGGGACGGGGACGCGGAGGGAGGTCTTGCCCGCCAGAGTGCCCGCAATGGAAAGTTCCGCGGTGCGGCCGAGAAATTCCTGTTCCTCGGGGGAGACGACAAAGGATAGGGACATGGCGACTCCTTGCGCGGCGTTCTGTTGTCGGAAACGGACGGCGGGAGCGGGGGCGTGGGCCGCTGGAGCATGCTATCTTTGCCGAAGCGCGAGGCGGCGGCGCAGCGCCGCCCGGCCCGAAGAGAGCGGAAAAAGCGCGTTTTTTCCGCGAAACGACAGGCCGTAAGGTTTGAAACGCAACGGGTTTCAAACTGCAACTGCTCTTGAAAACAACGGTCCGCGCAGGGTGCGCGTATTTCTTGCGGCTGCGCCTTGCGGAAAAAGTTCCGGGCCGCGCCTCAGGGGAAGACGCAAGGGCGTTGCGCAATGCGGAACGAAGGGAAGCGCTACATCCCGCCGATTTTTCATGAAAAAGAAATGCCACAACACTAACAATGTTGCGGCAGATTGCGTGACGCCGCTGTTTCGGACAAGCGAAAAGCGGCGTCAAAGCGAAAAACGGGAGCGAAGTTTGCCAAGGGCTTTACGCTTCGCTCCCGCGTCCGCTTTTGGATGTCATGAGGAGAAAACTAGTCTTCGCCTTCGGTGTGGGCCTGTTTGCCCGCGCCCTTCAGGCCATACATGGTGGTGGAACCGGAAGACCAGAATTCCAGAACTTCCTCGTTCACCAGCTTGGTGAGGATCTTTTTCACTTCGCGGGGGCCCTTGTCGGGGAAGAGTTCCAGAAAGTCCTTGAAGTAGAACTTGGACTTGACGGCAGACTTGCTTTTGAGGAAGTCGACCACAACATCTTTTTCGTCAGCCATGTTGTTTCTCCTGTGCCGGCGGCGCTTGTGCGCCGCCGGCGTTGTATTCCTGGCTTAGAACTTGAACTGGGTGCTCTGACGCCAGGTGTAGTAAGCGGGATCGCGGAAGTCGTCGATCAGGTGGTGGGTGAATTCAAGGCCGGTCAGCTTGAAGAAGGTTTCCCAGCCGATGCGTTCGGCCCAGTCGCCCAGACGTTCGTATTTTCTGGCGTTGGCCGCGTAGACTTCGATGATGTGCTTCACCGTCTTGGTCAGGCTGGGCCAGCGGGGCGGTTCGTTGGGGATGTAACCCACAACGACCTTGGAGAACTTGGGCATGCTGATGCGGTTGGAAACCTTGCCGCCCACCATGATGGCGATGCCGTCGCCGTCCTGGTCCGCGATGGGCAGGGCGGGGCACATGGTGTAGCAGTTACCGCAGTACATGCAGCGATCTTCCTTGATGGCGATGGAGTTCACCTTCTGGCCGTTGTGTTCCACCTTGGTGGGACGCACGGCGGCGGTGGGGCAGGCAGCCACGGCCAGCGGAATTTCGCAGAGCTGGTCGGCCCATTCGTGGTCGATCATCGGGGGCTTGCGGTGGATACCCACAAGACCGATGTCGGAGCAGTGCACGGCGCCGCACATGTTGATGCAGCAGGCCAGGGCGATGCGCACGGGGGCGGGCAGACGCATGTTCTTGAATTCGTCGAACACGGCGTCCATCACGCATTTCACCGGGCCGGAGGCGTCGGTGGCGGGGGTGTGGCAGTGCACCCAGCCCTGGGTGTGCACCATGTTGCTCACGCCGGCGCCGGTGCCGCCCACGGGGAACTTGTGGGAACCGGCGGCAAAGGTACGGCTGTTCAGGTCGTCGCGCAGGGCCTTCATGGTAGCTTCGTCTTCCACCATGAATTCGATGTTGTTACGAGTGGTCCAGCGCAGGTAGCCGCCGCAGTACTTGTCGGCGATGTCGCAGATTTCGCGGATGTGCGTGATGGACATGGTACGGGTACCGCCCACGCGCACGGTGTAGACCTTGTCGCCGCTTTCGGCCACGTGCATGAGCACGCCGGGCTCAAGAATTTCGTGATAGAGCCACTTCCCGAAGTTCTTCTTGATGAAGGGCGGGAAGTATTCGTCGTACTTGTGGGGGCCGATGTCGGTGATGCGGCCTTCCATCGGTTTGTCGGGATTGTACCCGGAAGAAATAAAAGCCATGATTCTTCTCCCCCTTGACTAGCGTTGATGGCGTTTGCGGAATTCGGCGAGGTCGCGGGTCCAGCCGCCGGGTACTTCTTCTTCCTTGAAGAAGATGTACGGGTTGGAGCGGGGTTCCTTGACGTGATACGGACCGGCCGGAATGTCGGTCACTTCCAGCAGTTTCTGGAAGGACAGACGCTTCATGGTTTCGCCCACGCGTTCGCGGTTCTTGCCTTCTTCCATCCACCAGTCCCAGATCTTTTCGATGACTTCCTTGATCTCGGTATAGGGCGCTTCACAGGAAATGAAGGGCACGAGCAGCGAACCCATCTGCGCGCCGTCCACCACGGGGGCCTTGGCGCCCACAAGGATGCTGGCGCCGCGTTCGTCGCCGATGTGCAGGGCGCGCGGCATGGTGTTGATGCAGTGCATGCAGCGCACGCAGTCGGCGGTGCGGATGGACAGCTTGGAGCCGTCCCAGTTCATGCACTTGCTGGGGCAGCGATCGATCACTTCGGACTGGATGTCGAACTTGCCCCAGTCACGACCGGCATGCGCGCCAGCGTTGGGCTTGAATTCGCCGCCCACATAGGCTTTCACGGCATCCTGATCGATCTTGATGTCGTCCTTCCAGGTGCCGACCACGGCGAAGTCGGAACGCGCCATGGCGCACACGCAGCCGTTGGGGCAGCCGTCGAACTTGAACTTGAACTTGTAGGGGAACGCGGGGCGATGCAGTTCGTCCTGATAGTCCATGGTCAGCTGATAGCACATGTCCTGCGTGTTGTAGCAGGCATATTCGCAGCGGGACTGACCGAGGCAGGCTTCAGGCGTACGCAGGTTGGAACCGGAACCGCCCAGGTCGACGTTCATCTTGTGGGTCAGTTCGTGGAACACTTCTTCCAGCTGCTGGGTCTGGGTGCCGAGAAGAACGATGTCACCCGTGGAACCATGCATGTTGGTGATGCCGGAGCCGCGCAGATCCCAAATGTCGCACAGGTCGCGCAGGAATTTGGTATGGTAGTACTTGGCGGCGGGCTGGGCCACGCGCATGGTGTGGAAGTGGGCCACGCCGGGGAACTTTTCGGGCTGGTCGCAGTAACGGCCGATAACGCCGCCGCCGTAACCGAACACGCCCACGATGCCGCCGTGTTTCCAGTGCGTTTCCTTTTCTTCGTAGGAAAGTTCAAGCACGCCAAGCAGGTCTTCGGGGCAGTCCGCCGGGATCTGGTAGTCAAGTCCCTTGGGATTTTTGGCGCGGTTTTCCGCTTCCTGTTTGATGTCGGACACGAAGCTCGGCCAGGGGCCGGTCTCAAGCTGGTCCAACAAGGGGGTTGCATGTTTCGCCATTGCCATACCTCCACAAGTGGTTTGGTTGTATCACGACGCAAACGCCATGATGAGCTTTCGCGCGTGGCGGACCCCGGAGGGCCCTGCGCTCCCTGCCTGATCGCAAAAGCGCGTTGCGATCGGGATTCTTGTCTGTGAAAAAACAGGCAACACATCCCGCGGCATGGACTTCTGCGCAATTTCCTCTCCTCTATCCTATTTGTCCATCAATGACAACTCCCCCCGTGGAAAAGCGATTTTTCCCGGCAGGCGCGGCACGTTGTCTGCATGCCGCTTTTTTCCTTTGTTTAAGGGAGGATGCGGCATGCTTGGCAAAGACGGCCTTTTTGCCGTACAAGACGAAAACGCCTTTCGGACGGCGCGCGACGGTCGCCGTCGTTCCGGCGCGTCCCGTTTCCCCGAAGCATTTTTTTCGGAAAAGCGGCGTCAGCCGCAGCGCCTCCTTTTTCTCGTGCGAAAAGGCACAGGGCCGGGCCTTCTCTCCATGCCGCCGGTCCCGGCGCAAAGCGGCCTGCGCTCCAACCAAATATCAGGAAGGATCATGAAAGACGAACGCGGTTTGTATTATTTCCCCCAGGCCGGGAATCATGAGGCCCGGGTGTATGTTCGACGGGGAGAACTCGGGGAAATCGAGTTCCGCCTCTGGCAGGCGCATCATCCCGAAGTCTGGGAAAAGCACGGCTGGATTCCCCTGTCCGTCATTGAGAACGCCGCGCGCCTGTACCGGGCGGAACGCAATCCCGAGGCCGATCCCCTGAAACTGTACGACGTGGCTGTGGCGCAGGTGCTGCTGCGGGAGGACCGGGCGTGAGCGACCGCTGGGTTCCGGCGCGGAGGGACGCCTTTGTGCGCGATTTCGTGCGCGACTACTGTCAGGTCTTTCTGATTCTGGCCGAGCAGGCGCGGCGCTTCGAACATGACGGCACCATGTCCTATTCGGGACTGCGCGAACTGATGGGCGAGGCCATGCGCAAGGGGGTCTTCTGGCGGCTCAAGGATACGGCGCACCATCTTTTTCGCGTTTCCCCCGGCGCCTGCGAGACGGGAACCCTTCCGGCGGACTGGCGTTTTGCCGCAAGTCCGCATCCCAGCGGCGACGCCCGGCAGCGTCCGGTGGAAGCGCTGCTTGACTGGTGCGTGGGCTACGCCTTCCATGAATGCGCCAAGCTGAAGGAAGACGCCTTTCAGCGGCAGCACTACGGCAATCGCCTGATGCAGCTGGGACGCTGCGAGGGCGTTCCCGCCGCCTTTTATACGCCCCTGGCCGATCTGGCGGATCAGACCATGGAAAGCGCCAACCGGGAACTGCAACGTATTCTGCATGTCCTGCGGCACGGAATGGTCCTGCTGCCCGCCTTTCTGGAAGGGCAGGGAGACAACCGGCCCCTTGCGCGCTGGCTGGCCCGCGAGGAGCGGCAGGCGCGCGAGGCCTTCGGCGACCGGTACGACAGTCTGCTGCGCGCGCTTTACGGAGACGCGCCCCAGCTTCTGCCGCTGCTGGCGGCGCGGGAACTGCTGGAAGCCGGGCGCAGCGACGAGGCTCTGGCCCTGCTGGAGGAAGCGGACGCGAGAGGGATGCTCGACGGCGAGGGGCAGTCCCTGCTGGCGGAAACGGCGCTTGCCGTGGCCGCCAGCGCGGGAAGCGCCGCCATGGCCGACGCCGGCGGCGACAGGGGGAAGGCATGAGGATGCGCGTCCGTTTTCGTCCGCTGCTTCTCCTCGTCGCGCTTGCCCTTCTGGCCGGAGGGTGCGGACAGCGTTCCTGGCAGTCCGGCGGCGTGCCGGGCAGCAAGCCCTATACCGTGCGCGGCAAGACCTATTATCCTCTTAAATCGGCGCACGGCTTTGTGGAAGTGGGGATGGCCTCGTGGTACGGACCGGGCTTTCACGGCAGGACGACGTCCAGCGGCGAACGCTTCAATCAATATGCCATGACGGCGGCTCACAAGATATTGCCGCTGGGCACCAAGGTGCGCGTCACCAATATCGGCAACGGAAAGTCCGTCATTGTGCGAATCAATGATCGCGGTCCTTTTGTGGATGATCGCGTCATCGACCTTTCGCGCGCCGCCGGAACGCGCATCGGCATTGTTGCCAACGGTACCGGCCGCGTCCGTATCCAGAGCATCGGCGACGTGCCGGATGCCGAGGAAAGTTCGCCCGTCGCCGCGGCGCTGGCGCAGGCCGCGGCCCAGAGAGGGAGCGGCTCCGCCTCCTCCGGCGGCGGCTGGGGCGGCGAAGGCGGCAGCGTCACCGAACTTGCCGGAAGCTTCTTTGTCCAGATCGGCGCGTTCGGCAACAAGGGCAATGCGGAACGGCTGGTGTCCAAGGTGCGCTCTTCCGGCATGGGAGCCCGGACCATTTTCGGAAGCAACAATCTCTGGAACGTGCAGGTCGGTCCGTGGCCGGATACGTCCGCGGCCCGGCAGCAGCTCAACCGTCTGCGGACGCTGTATCCGCACGCCTTCATTATAGGGAACTAGGGCGTGGTAACGCGAAACCGTTCTTCTGGGGGGAAGGAAACCCCCTTGGCTAGCGCACAAGGGTGTTTCCTTCCCCCCAGGCCCCCCATCCTTCCCCCAACGCGCTTTTTCAGAGGGGGCACAGGCCAGGCAGCAAGTCCTTTTCAAAGGTTATGTGTCGCCTACATTTTCTATTTAGAGCGTTTCACCTTTGAAAAAGGTGAAACGCGAGGCGGCGGCACAGCGCCGCCCGGCCCAAAGTGAGCGGAAAAACCGCGTTTTTTCCGCGAAACGACAGGCCGTATGGTTGGAAACGCGCAGCGTTTCAAACTGAAATTGCTCTAGAGCGTTTCACCTTTGAAAAAGGTGAAAACGCGAGGCGGCGGCACAGCGCCGCCCGGCCCGAAGTGAGCGGAAAAACCGCGTTTTTTCCGCGAAACGACAGGCCGTAAGGTTTTCCCTTTCCCTCAACAAGCTGCGCCGGAGGGGCCGCTTTCTGCTGCAAGTGCGCGCGGCAAATTCTGAAAGAAACAACATTGCGTGTGAAAAATATTTTTCAAGACAGATTTATGACAATTTATCGAGATTTTTTAGACGCACTTTTTGCATTTATAAAATTATTTTAAAAATCAAAGTGATAAGAAAATATTTTTACTACGTCTAAACAAAAAATAGAAAGTGTTTATATTTTGTATAAAAATAAAAATATTCTTTCCATTTACAGTAATATTACGCTATCATTGCGCTTGAAAATTCCCCGTGCAGAATTTTTTGCGATTTTTTTATGCGCAACGGCATGAGGGAATTTTTTTCCATTTTCAGAATGGACATAGGAAGAGAGGGAAAGGTCATGAACAGGCATAGACGTCTGCATCCCGGATTGATGACGACCTGTCTCGCCCTGCTGACTGCCTTCATGCTTGGCGGCTGCGGATTGCTGGGGCCGCGCATAGACGACGGACCGCCGCCGGAAAAGGCGCAACGCATTGTTGCTACGGCCTACAAGCAGATGGGAAAGAACTATCGTCTCGGCGGCGCATCGCCGCAAAAGGGCTTTGATTGTTCCGGGCTGATCTGGTGGGCCTACAAGCAGAACGGCGTTTCCATTCCCCGCGTCACCAGCGATCAGGCCAGAACAGGCGTCAAGATTCCTTCAGGCAAGGCCAGGGCCGGGGATATTGTGGTCTTTCGGACGGGCAACAGTCCGCGGGGCTTGCACACCGGTATCTATACCGGCGACAACGCCTTCATCCACAGTCCCCGACGCGGCGAAAAGGTTCGCGTGGAGAGCCTGGACGAACCGCACTGGCGCAAGCGGCTCATTGCCGTGCGCCGTGTCCTGTAGAGCGTTTTATCCTTTAGAGCGCTTCACCTTTGAAAAAGGTGAAACGCGAGGCGGCGGCACAGCGCCGCCCGGCCCGAAGTGAGCGGAAAAACCGCGCTTTTTCCGCGAAGCGACAGGCCGTATGGTTGGAAACGCGAAGCGTTTCAAACTGAAATTGCTCTAAAAAGATAAAACGCGGGGCGGCGACCAGCGCCGTCCGGCCGGAAGCGGGCGGAAAAAACGCGCTTTTCCGCAAGATGACAGGCCGCATGGTCTGAAACGCACAGCGTAGCAAACGGCAAATGCTCCCGGCGCGGCCGGGAGTATGTCGCGCCGGGCGTTCGCAGCGCGGCGGCGCGGTCAACACGGCAGAAGGGGAGGTCCGGCGCATCGTGCGCCGGGGACTTGTAGCGACGAGGCGAACGAGGGCGCGCCCCGCGGCCCTGCAAGGGAGATGCGCGTTCGTCTCGGACATCACGCGCGTTATCTTTGAAAAAAGATGACACGCGCGGCGGCGGCACACCGCCGCCCGGCCGGAAGCGAGCGGAAAAACAGCGCTTTTTCCGCGAATCGAAGGCCGTATGGTTTGAAACGCACAGCGTTTCAGACTGAAATTGTTCTAGAGCATTTCACCTTTGAAAAAGGTGAAACGCGAGGCGGCAGCACAGCGCCGCCCGGCCCGAAGTGAGCGGAAAAAACCCGTTTTTCCGCGAAACGACAGGCCGTATGGTTTGAAGCGCAAAGCGTTTCAAACTTAAATTGCTCTAACGGAGGGGCCATGATGAGAAAATCGCCCAAGACGGAAGCGTTATTGAGCATAGCGGATATTTCGCGGCATTTTTCCCTGCCCGAATCGACGACCCGCTATTACTGCAAACGCTTTGCCGCCTACATTCCCAGCGTCGGCGAAGGACGCCGACGCCGCTATCGTGCGGAAACTCTGGATGTCATCCAGGCAATCCTTGATCAGATGCAGAAATCGCGTACGGCCGTTGCGGTGGACGAGGCCTTGCAGACCCTGTTCCCGCGCAATGCCGTGGCGCTTGCGGACACGCAGCTGGCCCTGCCGGAAGATCAGACGCCTTCGACGTTGCCTCCGGCGGCCCTGCACCTCATAGAACGCCAGACGACGGCCCTGGAAGGGATTTTGCTCGTCTTGCAGGGACTGGTGCAGCGCATGGCTGATCACATGGATGAATCCAAGGAGGATACCAGCGCATTGCGTAAGGATATCGACACATTGCGGACATTGCTGGATGCCTCCGAAAAGACCCAGCAAGCCGATATAGAACAGCTGCGGCAATGGATGGGGCGCGTCATCCAGAACCGTCAGCGCCAAATCGCCGCCATGTAGCGGCGATGCCTGCCATACCGCCGCGCGGTATACTCCTCAGGGCAAGGGGGAAGATGTTGTCTTCCTCCTTGCTTTTTTGTTTGCGTCCGGCCCGAAGAAAAGCCGTACTCTTCCGCGAAACGATAGGCCGTATGGTTGGAAACGCGCAGCGTTTCAAACTGAAATTGCTCTAGGTCAGCAGCCAGTGGCGTCCCTGTTGCCAGCCGTGGTTTTCCAGCCAGGCGGCGGCTTCTTCCGCGGCGCCGTGGGCGGTCAGGGCATTGAGGAGCAGCGCGTCGTCGTCGGCTTCGGGGAGGGCGGCGGGCGCAATGACGGGGACGGGACCGCCGGGCAGGTTGCGGACATGCTGGCCGATCTTGTTCGGATCGATGTCGATGAAGGCGGCGGGATGCAGGGTATCGGCCCAGAGCGGGGCCAGACGGCGGCGGGCCATGCGGCCTGCGCCCCAGACATAGATGCGGGCGGGCGCGCGTCTCCGGCATTCCCGGCGCAGCCAGAAGGCCCGGAGGGCGTTGCCCGCGCTGTCGGCATAGCGGGCGTCGGTGCGCGTCAGGCGTTGCGGGGGATCATTCCAGCAATACAGGGTTTGCGGCAGCTTGAAAAAACGGGCTCCCGCATCCAGCCAGCGCAGCCAGAGTTCCCAGTCTTCCGCAAAATCGCCGTGGCGGTAGGGACCCAGACGATCCGCTGTTTCCCGGCGAAACAGGACCGTCGGATGGCAGACGGGCGCGTCGCGGAAGCGGGCGTCGCGTATTTCGTCCGGCGAACAGAGCGTGTTCTGCCAGTCCACGAAATGGGAAAAACCGTGGGCGGTTGCGGGATCGCCGCCGAAGGAAACCCGCGTGGCGCAGAGATCCGCCTCGGGCCGTGCGGCAAGGGCGGCGTATTGCAGGGCGAGACGTTGCGGATGGCAGCGGTCGTCCGCATCCATGCGGGCGATCATCCGTCCCCGCGCAAGCTCCAGTCCCCGGTTCAGGGCCGGAGCAATGCCGCCGTGCGGCATGTGAAAGACGCGCAGCGTCGGCGCGTCTGGCCGCGACCATGCGCGGACCGCTTCTTCCAGAAGACGGCCGCTGTCGTCGTCGGAGCCGTCGTCGAGGGCCAGAATTTCCGTCGGCGGCAGGGGCGCGTCCGGCGTGCCGCATTGCGCGGCCAGACTCGCCAGACAGGCATGCAGGGCCGCGCCGCCGTCGGCGGCGGCGTTATAGACGGGAAGAAGAACGGAAATTTCGGCGCTCATGAGCGTTTTGCCTTTGAAAAAGGAACATGCGAAGCGACGGCACAGCGCCGTCCGGCCCGAAGTGCGCGGAAAAAGGGCATTTTTTCCACGGAACGACAGGCCGTATGGTTTAAAACGCGCAGCGTTTCAAACTGAAATTGCTCATGAGCGTTTTGCCTTTGAAAAAGGTGAAACGCGAGGCGGCAGCACAGCGCCGCCCGGCCCAAAGTG
>CAJMRA010000054.1 GCA_905215675.1 uncultured bacterium
GCGGTTTTTCCGCTCACTTTGGGCCGGGCGGCGCTGTGCCGCCGCCTCGCGTTTCTTTTCCTCTCGACCTCCGGGCGCGAGTTTGGCATGCTGGCCTTGCGCGTCCGTGCCTCCGTCCGTGTGTCGGCTCCGGGGAACGGAGCCGTTTCTTTGCGGGCCGCCGACGCCGTTTGCGGCGTGCCCGGCATACAGCAACAAGCAAGGGGCGTATCATGAAGGAAATCCATGTGGCGGACATCAGCGCCGCCGTCGCCCGTCTCTGCGTGGACGCCTGCTGTCGGTTGCCCGCCGATGTCCGCGCGGCTCTGGACGCCCGGCGGCAGGACGAACCGTCGCCGGTGGGGCGGGATATTCTGGGACAGCTCGCGCTGAACGCCGATATCGCGGCCGGGGAGGGCGTGCCCATCTGTCAGGACACGGGGCTTGCGGTGGTTTTCGCCGACGTGGGGCAGGAGGTGCATATTGTGGGCGGCGGATTTGAAGACGCCGTCAACGAGGGCGTGCGCCGCGGTTATGTGGACGGGTATCTGCGCAAATCCTGCGTCGCCGAACCGCTTTTCGAGCGCCGGAATACCGGGGACAATACGCCGGCCGTGCTGCATGTGCGCCTTGTTCCCGGCGACGGTCTGCGTCTGCGCCTTGCTCCCAAGGGAGCGGGGTCGGAAAACAAGAGTGTGGTCAGGATGCTTGTCCCCGCCGACGGCATCGAGGGCGTGCGCAAGGTCGTGCTGGACGCCGTGCAGGCAGCCGGTCCCAATTCCTGCCCGCCCATGGTCGTGGGCGTGGGGATCGGCGGCACCATGGAGCTGGCGGCCCTGTGCGCCAAGCGCGCGGCCGCGCGGGATTTGTGTTCCCGCAACGCCGATCCGCGCTATGCGGCCCTTGAAGACGAGCTGCTGGACATGATCAACAAGACCGGCATCGGGCCGCAGGGGCTGGGCGGGCGTACCACGGCGCTCAAGGTGCATGTGGAATGGACGCCGACGCATATCGCCTCCCTGCCCGTGGCGGTCAACATCAACTGTCATGCGGCGCGGCATGCCGAAGCGTTGCTGTAGGGGGGCTGTTCATGAGCGATGACGTCAGACATATTCGCGCGCCCTTTGACGAGGACACGGCCCGCTCCCTGCGCGCGGGCGAGAGGGTTCTTGTTTCGGGCACGATTCTTGCCGCGCGCGACGCGGCCCACAAGCGCCTTGTGGAAACCCTGAACAGGGGAGAGCCCCTGCCGGTGGATCTGCGGGGACAAGTCGTTTATTATGTGGGGCCCAGCCCCGCCGCTCCGGGGCGGGTCATCGGTTCCGCCGGTCCGACCACGGCAGGGCGGATGGACGCCTATACGCCGACGCTCATAGCCCGGGCGGGTCTGCGCGGCATGATCGGCAAGGGCTACCGCAAGCCCGAAGTGGTGGAGGCCATGAAGGCGTACGGCGTGCCCTATCTTGCCGCCGTGGGCGGCGCGGGGGCGCTTATTGCCCGCTGCATCCGCAAATATACGGTGCTGGCCTACGAGGACCTCGGGCCGGAGGCCGTGGCGTCCCTTGAAGTCGAGAATTTTCCCGCCATTGTGGTTATCGACAGCGCGGGGCGGAACTATTACGAAACGGGACAGGCGCTCTACAGGCAGTTGTCCTGAGCGGGCGTCTCCGATCCGGGATGCGGCGGCGCGTCCCGGTCCCGTCCGAAAACACCCGGGCCGCCGTTGCGACATCAGGCCCCCGCGGGCGCGGCGGCTTCCGTGCCGCGACGACGGGCGGAAAGGGGGTATCCCATGAAAACGGCATTGATTGCGGCGGCGCTTCTCGTGGCCGCCCTGTGCCTGCTGGCGGGCTGCTCGTCCCAGCCGTTGCAGGGAATGACGGAATCGGAAAACGGGCTTCCCGTCCTGCTGTCCCGGGCGCGTCCGGCCGTCCTGTTCGCTCCGGCCGACGACGCGCGTTTCCTTTCCGCGGGCCTGCGCAGCCTGCGTCCCGAAACGCGCACCTCGCAGGGCGGAGACGCGCGGATATGGTTCGCCCTGTATGGTTCGGGGCAGGGTACGCTGGTCACGGCGCTGGCGGAAGCCGCTGATCCCTGGATATGGGACGCCGCGCACCATTCCCCGTTTCCGCCCCTGCGGCAGCTCCAGTACGAACAGCAGGGCGAGACGCTGTATGAAAGCCTGCTGTGCCTGACGGCGGAGCAGGACCCGTTCTGTGCGGAGGGTGGCGCCTGTCTTGTCTACCGCGCGACCTTTCTGTTGAATTTCAGAAAGATGCAGGTCATCGTGGAATATCATGAACCGCTGGAAGCGTCCCGCGTGCGGGATATCGCCCATCAGGAGGCGGTTCTCAACGCCTTTCAGGAAAGGGGAAGGGCCGCGTGCGCGGTACGCTTCCCGGACAAGGCGGAGGCAGCCCGGGCCGCGCGGGATTTTCAGCCCCTTTCACAGGCCGATCCGCGCTTTTCCCGCACGGTCCTTTCGCGCTGGACCGGAGAGTTGCAGCGCGCGGGCGGACGCCTGTAATGGCGTGTTCCCCGGAAGCGTCGCGCCTGTCGCCGCCCTATGATCGCGCCCGCCTGATTGCCCTGATCAGGCGCCTGCTGCCCGAACAGGGACAGCTGGCCGCGCCCGTGGACGGTCTGACGCTGATTCGTTATGACGCGCCGCAGGACGTGACCTGCTTTACGGAACCTTCCGTGGGACTGGTCGTGCAGGGGCGCAAGGAATCCCTGCTCGGGACGGAGCTGCTGCGCTACGGCGTGGGCGACGCCGTCGTCATCGGCGTGCCCATGCCCGGCGCAAGCAGGATTCTCGAGGCGTCGCCGGAAGCCCCCTTTCTGATTGTCTCCGTCGCCATCGACAGAAATCTGGTCCGGGAACTGGCGGCGCGGACGCCGGAACATCCTTCTCCCGTCCGGCATCGCCATCTGGGGGCTTCCGTGGCTCCGGCCACGCGGGATATGCTGGATGCCTTTTTCCGCCTGACCGTCCTGCTGGAACAGCCGGAGCGCGCGCTCCTGATGGCCCCCCTGATGGTGCGGGAACTGCTGTTTCATGTGCTTTCCGGGCCGCAGGGCGGCGATCTGCGCGCCATTTATGCGGAAGATTCCTGCGGCAACAAGATCGCGCAGGCCATCGCCTGGCTGCGGGAACACTACACGTCGCCCCTGAACGTGCCCGCGCTGGCGCGTCAGGTCGGTATGGCGACCTCCTCCTTTCATCGCCGCTTCAAGGAAGTGACCTCGCTCAGTCCGTTGCAGTTCCAGAAGCGTCTGCGGCTGCACGAAGCCCGGCGTCTCATGCGCGGCGACCAGCTGGACGCCGGCAGCGCCGGGCGGGCCGTCGGCTATGAAAGTCCGTCGCAGTTCAGCCGGGAGTACAAGCGCCTTTTCGGCCAGCCTCCGGCGCGGCACGGGCGCATTTCGTAGCGGGGCGGATGACCGGGGGAATGCGGGGTTCCGGCGCGTCCCGTCATGCCGCCCGGCCAGAAGCGAGCGGCAAGAATGCGTTCTTTCCGCGAAACGACAGGCCCTGTGGTTTGAAACGCAATGCGTTTCAAACTGAACATGCTCCAGAAAACCGGACGGTGCGGAGTCATGCAACGTGAAGATCCCCGTACATTTTTCCATGACCGATTGAAGGACATGCTGCTGCGCCGTGTGACGACGGCGGGCAGCGCGGCGACGGACGTTCCCGGGCTGACGCTGCACAGACGCGACATTCCGGGCAGGCCGGAACACTGCTTTTCCCGCCCCGTGCTGGCGTTCATCGTGCAGGGCGCCAAGCGTACGCTGGTGGGACGGGAGGAGTATCGCTACAGCGAGGGGCAATGCCTTGTGGCGGGCATTACCATGCCGAACATGAGCTACTGCACGGACGCCTCTCCGGAGCGTCCCTATCTGGCGCTTTCGCTGGAACTGGACAACGCCCTGATTGCGCGGCTTGCCGCCCGGCTTCCCGCCGTCGGGAACACTGCGCCGCAAAAATGCAGCGGCGTCTGGCCCGCGGATGCGGACCTGCTGGATACCCTGTGCCGGTTGACGGCCCTGCTGGACGCGCCGGAACGCCTGCCCGGCCTTGCGCCGATTCTTCTGCAACAGGCCCATCTTCTGCTTCTGCTGGGGCCGCAGGGCGGGCTGCTGCGCGCGCTCAATGCGCGGGGGAGCTGTCATCATCAGATTGTGCGCGCCGTCAATCTGCTGCTTGAGCGGATTGCGCAACCTCTGGATGTGGAGGAGCTGGCGCGCCGCGCGCATATGGCGGCCTCCACCTTCCGCCGCCGGTTCAGGGCCGTCACGGGCATGAGTCCGACCTTGTACCACAAGCATTTG
This sequence comes from uncultured bacterium, assembly GCA_905215675.1. Classification (GTDB taxonomy): domain Bacteria; phylum Desulfobacterota; class Desulfovibrionia; order Desulfovibrionales; family Desulfovibrionaceae; genus Desulfovibrio. The sequence continues at coordinate 4,315 of CAJMRA010000054.1, forward strand.
CAGCTGTACGAGGCGCAGCGCCTGATTCTGGAGGAACAGGCGGACGTGGCCGAGGCCGCCTACAGGGTCGGCTATCAGAGCCTGAGCCAGTTCAACCGGGATTACCGGCGTATTCTGGGCGTGTCCCCGGCACGCCATGCCCGCCAGTTGCGCGGGGAGCGGGGATAGCGCGTTTTACCGTTTGCAAACGGTACGACGCGAGGCGGCGCACAGTTCGGAAGGGGTGCGGGAAAGGACGGGGGCCGGGGAGAGGTTCCCTCTCAGGCGTCGTCCTGATTCCGCCGCCCGAAGGCGTGCAGCGGCGTACGGGCCAGCGTGACAAGATCGATGCGTTGCGCTCCCGCCGCAAGGAGCGCCCGGGCGGCCGCGCGGGCGGTGCTGCCCGTGGTGAAGATATCGTCCAGCAGCCAGAGACGCAGTCCTGCCGCCGCCGGAGAGGCCGCAAAGGAGCCGTGGAGGTTGCGGCGTCGTTCGCGGGCGCGCAGACTGGATTGCGGCGCGTCGCAGGATGGACGGTACAGCAGCTCCGGGCGCACGGGCACTCCCAGAAGACGCCCCACGGCCAGCGCCAGTTCCTGCGCCTGATTATAGCCGCGACGGCGCAGGCGCGGCAGGGGAAGAGGCATGGGGACCAGCGCGTCGGGCCGCGGCAGGCAGAGAAGACTGTCGAGCAGCAGGGGCGCAAGAGCGTCGGCAAGACGAAAGCGGCCGTGGAATTTGAGCTCCAGCAGCATGTCCCGCAAGGCCCCTTCATAGCGCCCGTAACAGGCCATGCCCTGCCACGGCGGCGGTTCCCGGAGGCAGTCGCCGCACAGGGCGGGCGTCGTCGGGGCGTTCGCCGGAAACGGAAAGGCGCAGCGACGGCACCGAGGCCCCTTCATGGGCGGGAGAGCGGCGAGGCAGCGCGCACAGAGCAGGCCCTCCGCCGTGCCGTCGTCGGTCGAGGGAGAGAAGGGCGCGCCGCAGTTCAGACAGCGGCGGGCGTCGAGGCCGAGCAGTTCCGCCCAGCGGCGCAGATGACGCGCAAGGCGTCGCGCAGGCGTCAGGCGGATGTCGCGCCCGTGATCCGCTGTGCCCATCGGCGTCCCCAGAGGCGTGCTTTTTCGGCGCGCGGGCGGCCGTCGTCGCATTTCCGCCAGTCGTCGGGGGTTTCCATGCCGCGCCAGCAGCGCGTGTCCGTCAGTTCCCGTCCCAGAAGGGGGAAAAAGTAGCGCAGACCCAAGGTCGCCCCGGTGAAGAGCTGCTCGCCTCTGGGCCGTCCCGCCGCCAGTCCCGCCACGGCCGGACGCCGGGCGGCGGCAACGGGGGCGTGCCAGAAGCGCTGGGCGCGATCGAGAACGCCCTTGGCATGGGCCGGAAGGCCGTAAAAATAGATGGGCGCGGCCCAGAACACCAGATCGGCGGCGGCAATATCGGCAAAAAGGCGTTCCGCGTCATCGCCGGACAGGGGGCAGGCATGCGGAGGCGCGGCGCAGCGCCCGCATCCGCGACAGGGGCGGATGCGGATATCCCGCAGGGCCAGAAAACGGCAGGAAAGCCCGCCGTCTTCCGCACCCTCGGCAAAGAGATGCGCCATGGCGTCCGTGGTGCCGTCGCGGCGGGGGCTCGCCGCGAGAAGCAGAAGCTCCGGCATGGCTATTCGGCAAAATCGCCGCAGAAGGGATTGTTTTTGCGTTCGTCGCCGATGGTCGTCACCGGCCCGTGTCCGGGATAGACGATGGTTTCCGGCGGGAGGGCGAAGAGGCGTTCCCGGATGGAGCGCAGCAGCTGGGCATGATCGCCGCCGGGAAAGTCCGTGCGCCCGATGGAGCGGTGGAACAGGGCGTCGCCGCAGAAGACGGCCTTTTCCGCGGGGAAATAGATGGAGATGCCGCCCGGCGTGTGCCCGGGCGTATCCAGAATCGTGCAGGCCATGCCGCCCAGCGTGTGATCGCCGCGCGCAATGTCCTCGCCGTCATAGGCCGGAACGGGCGGAAAACCCCAGATGCCGCCCTTGCCGGATTCCGTCTCCAGCAGGCAGCGATCATGCGGCGGCACGTGAACCGCGGCTCCGGTGGCCGCGGCCAGCGCCGCCACGCCGTACACGTGGTCGAAATGCAGGTGCGTCAGCACAATGTCGGCGATGCGCAGCCCGTTGGCGGCGGCAAAGTCCAGCATGGGCGCCGGATCGCCGCCCACGTCCACGGCGACGGCCATGCCGTCGGCATGGACAAGATAGCTGTTGGTTTGCAGGGGGCCGAGGGGAAAGGTTTCTATGGCCATGAAGGCTCCTTCGTGTCGCGGTTGCAGCGGCCTGCGGCGGGGAAGGCACTCCGCGCCGCGGGCGTCGTCATGTCCTGTTGTGGTAGCGCAGAGCGCCCCGCGCGGCAAGTCCGTTTCTGGAAAAAGTCTAGAGCATTTTTAGTTTGAAATGCTTTGCATTTCAAACCATACGGCCTGTCGTTTCGCGGAAAAAGCGCGGTTTTTCCGCTCACTTTTGGCCGGGCGGCGCTGTGCCGCCGCCGCGCGTTTCACCTTTCTAACAGTTGAAACGCGCTAGACAATTTGTCGACGCGGCACTACACTTGCACACATGAAGGACTGTCTCGTTTCCACGGATGTTTCCCTTGGCGGTTGCAATAGTTTGTGTTCGCTGGCCCGCGCCGATATTCTGGAGCAGGAATCCCTACTCATCTCCCGTTTGCGTCATTTTCTTTCCTTCAGCGGACACGCGCTGTATTTTCCCACCAGCGCGCTCCCCGAGGAGCCGGAATACCTGCCGCGGGAGCGGAAGCTGCTGCTGCCCCTGCGCTACGGCGGCGTCGCGCTGGGAATGCTGATGCTGCACGGCGTGCGCGCGCGCGAGGTGCGTCCGCTGTTTCCTCTGCTGGCGTCGCTGGCGCAGCTGTGTCTGGAACTCCTGCAGCGGGTCAAGCTGTGCTGCCGGGATCGGGTGACGGGACTGGCCACGGAAGACGTGCTGTACGGCCTTATGGAGGCGGAGGCCGCGCGCGTGCGCGCGCAGCTGTCCCGGCCCTGCACGGAAGAGGAAAACGTGCCGCTGCACCGCCTGTGCATGGGGCTTGTGCTTGTGCGGGTGGACAACGGGCGCGCCGTGGCCTCCGAATCGGGATTCTGTTTTTCCGACGCCCTGATGGCGCAGGCGGCGCAGGCCTTTGCCCGCGAAGTGCCGCCCGAGGCCTGCGCGGCCCGCGTGGGCCGTTTCGGGATTGCGGCCCTGCTGCCCGCCGTCAGCGGGCGCGGCGTCTGTCGCCAGCTGGCGGAAGCGGCGCTGGCGCGTCTTTCCGGCGTCTGCCTGCCGGAACCCCTGTCCGGCCGCGCCGTGCGGCCCGTGGTCAGCGTCGGTTATGCGGTCTATCCGCAGGACATGGAGGGCGGGGATTTTGCCCTGGACATGTCCGAACAGGCTCGCCGCCTCATGGAGCGGGCGCGCCTTGCGGCCCGGGTGGCGTCCCGGCGCGGGGGCGCGGGGGCCGTCATGTCCTTTGCGCGCATCCTTCAGGAAGGCGGCAGCGTGGTGCAGGTGCTGCCGCTGGGGCGCGTGCGCATCAGCCTCGGGAAACGCGCCAAGGCGCGGGAGGGACAGCGCTTTTCCGTCTGGGAAGGGGGACCGCAGGGTCGCTACAAGGGCGAGATCGTCCTCTTGCAGGTGACGGAACAGGACGCCGTCGCGGAAACCCTTCATCTTGCCGATGCGGCCGCGCCCCTGTGCGAGGGGGACGCGCTGGCCCTGCTCAGCGAGGAGAGCGGCGCGCCGCGACAGGATGCGGAAAACGGCGGGGGCGGCAACGAGGGCGAGGAAGACGCGCGCGGCATTTGCAGCCACGGCATGTTTTTGCGGCGTTTTGCCCTGGAGCGGGAGCGGGACGAGCGTTTTGCCCTGACCATCCTGCGCCGTGAACCAGACGGCAGCGACGAAGACCCCCTGACGCCCCTGATCGACGCCTGGAAGGCCGCGCCCGCGCTGTGCGGCGAGCGGGTTCTTGCCGGGCGGTACGGCGGCAACGCCCTGATATTCTATCATCCGGGCGTGGAGGCCGAGGCGCTGGCGCCGCACTGGGCGGAACTCTGCACGGCGCTGGCGGCACGGGGCGTGACGGTCGTCGCCGGTATCGCGGGGCATCCCTTCCTGCAATTCCGCAAGACGGAAGCCCCGGAATGCGCACTCAAGGCGCTGGAATACGCGCAGCTCCTGCCCGCGCCGCATGTGGGGGTCTGCAATTCCCTTGCGCTCAACATCAGCGCCGACAAGCGTTACAGCCTCGGCGACGTTTTCGGGGCCATCGAGGAATACAAGCTGGCGCTGCTGGCCGATCAGGAAAACGTCCTTGCCTGGAACTCCCTGGGCACCTGCTATGCGGCCCTCGGCCGTCACAACGAGGCGCGCCGTTATTTTCTGGAAGCCCTGCAACGCTCCCCCGGCGTGGAACAGGCCGTGCAGACGCGCTACAATCTGGGGACTGTCTGCCTGCAACTGGAGGATCGCAAGGCGGCGGCCGAGTATTTCCGGCAGTGTATCGCCGACGCGCCGGATCATCTGTATGCGCATCTGCGTCTGGGGCAGTTGTGCGAGGACGCCGGACGGCGGGCCGAGGCCCAGAAATACTACGAGCAGGCGGCGGCCATCGAGGAAGAGCGCGAACGGCGGGACGGCGAAGTCTCCAACGTGGCGCGGCGCTGTCTTGCCCGGCTGGTGGCGCGACAGCGCAAGGGCGAGGAAGCGCGCGAAATGCTGCACGACGCCCTGCTGCGCAATCCCCGCGACGACGCCACCATGCGCATGCTGGCGTCCCTCTATCTGGACGGAGGCGACGACCCCGCCGTGGCCGAGACGCTGGCGCGCCGCAGCCTGTTGCAGCATGAATGCGCCGAAGGCTGGCGTCTGCTGTCCCGCGCGCTGGCGGCGCAGGGCAAGAGCCGGGAGGCCGACGAGGCCGCCGCGCGCGCGGCCGTGCTGTAGGGCCGTCCGCGCCTTCGCGCATGCGCGGCGGGCACGGGTGCGGGGCCGGGGGCGGCGGCATGACATTGCATGTCCTTTCTGCTATGGTCCCCGCATCGGCGGCAGCGGGCATTCCCGTTGCGGGTCATGCGCCTATCGACAGGATCAAGCGCAGGCTGCGCGCCGCAATCATTCCCTACCCTGGAAGGGCTTTTCATGTTGCGAAGTGTTTTTCTGGCGGGCTGCGCTTCCCTCTGGCTGTTGCTCTGTTCCCCGGCCGCCGGGGCGCACGTCACCCTGCTTGTTCCCAGTCAGCCGAGCATCGAACAGGCTGCCGACGGGGGAAATCCGCAGGCGGCGGACAAGAACGTCAAGGGCGACAAGCAGATGACCGCGCCCGCGCCGGGCGGCCTTGAACCCGCCGCGCCGAAGGAAGGGGGCGCTCCCCTTCTCGACGAGGAACTGGATCTGCTGATCACCCTCATGCGCCCCGAGGATCATTCCTGTCTGGATATGGAGATGCCGCAGCTGGTGTCGGTTCTGCGGTTCGATGCGCAGACGCCGGTGGAGCAGGGGCAGCTCATGGGCGAGCGGCGCGACCTGCTCGGCGATCTGGAAGAAATCCGCTATCTGGACAGCCGCGCCTGGGGCGTCAACGTGGCCATAGGCAAGCCGGGCCTGTATCATTTCATGATCGAGACCCGCCCGCGCTGGAGCGAGTCCCGGCAGCGCTACGAACAGGAATTCGTCAAGACAACGGTGCCGGTCTACGGGGAAAGCCGCGGCTGGGAAACGCCGTGCGGCCTGCGGCTGGAAGTCGTTCCGCGCACCCGTCCTTTCGGGCTGGCCGCTCCCTGTCTGTTCAGCGCGCAGATACGCTGGCAGGGCGCGCCCCTGCCCGGCGCGCATGTGCGCATGTACCGCATCAATACGGACAAGACGGCCCAGGCCCTGCCGACGCCGTGGCACGGCTCCCTTGAAGCGCGCGCCGACGCCGACGGCAATGTGGCCTTTGTGCTCAACCGGTCCGGCTGGTGGTGCTGCGTGGCGGAAACGGACGGCGATCCGCTCAAGGGGCCGGACGGCGCGCCCCGGCCGCTGCGTTTCGGCGGCGTGTTCTGGCTGTATGTGGATGATGCGACCGCCGCGCCGTCAACGGACAGGAAACAGCGCTAGGGCGTTTTATCTTTGAAATGGGTTGAGGGTTGAGATTCAGGGGGAGGGGACCCCCC
>CAJMRA010000055.1 GCA_905215675.1 uncultured bacterium
GGGTCCCCTCCCCCTGAATCTCAACCCTCAACCCATTTCAAAGATAAAATGCTCTCAACGCTCCAGGGGAATTTTCAGACGGCGAAAAAACAGGGCCGGAAATCTTCCGATTTCCGGCCCTGCCTAGTTCCATGGTCGAAACGCCCTAACGCATGTTGGCGATTTGCAGGCGCATCACCGCTCTGTGAAGAGCAGCCTCGGCTCTGGCGTGGTCGACGTTTTCACCGCCTTCGGCAAGACGTTTTTCCGCGCGTTCCCGGGCGGCTTCGGCCCGGGCGGTATCAATATCCGCCGCGACTTCGGCGGATTCGGCCAGAACAGTCAGCACCTTGTTGTTCACGTCGGCAAAGCCGCCGGAGATGAACACATTCGTCTGGGCGCCGTTCTGCGTATACCGCAGGCAGCCGGTCTTGAGGGCGGAAAGGAGCGAGACGTGATGCGGCAGCACGCCGAACTCGCCCATCACACCGGGGCAGACAGTCATATCCACCTCGGCGCTGACCACGGTCTTGTCGGGCGTGACCACTTCCAATTGCAGCGTGCTCATGGGCGCTCCTTATTTTTCGTCCTGCATGCGCTTCTCGTACTTGGCAACAGCCTGATCGATGCTGCCGAGCATGTAGAAGTCGCCTTCCGCCAGATGGTCGTACTTGCCTTCCAGAATGCCCTTGAAGCCCGCGATGGTATCTTCAAGTTTCACATACTGGCCGGGGGTACCGGTGAAGGTTTCGGCCACGTGGAAGGGCTGCGACAGGAAGCGCTGGATACGACGCGCGCGGGCCACGGTGAGCTTGTCTTCATCGGACAGTTCATCCATACCCAGAATGGCGATGATATCCTGCAGTTCCTTGTACTTCTGCAGCACCATCTGCACCTGCCGGGCCACCTGATAATGCTCTTCGCCCACCACGTTGGGGTCGAGGATGCGGGAGGTGGAGTCCAGCGGGTCCACGGCGGGATAGATACCCAGTTCCGCAATCTGGCGCGAAAGCACGAGCGTGCCGTCCAGGTGCGAGAACGTGGTCGCCGGGGCGGGGTCGGTCAGGTCGTCGGCGGGCACGTACACGGCCTGCACCGAGGTGATGGACCCCTTGTTGGTGGAGGTGATGCGTTCCTGCAGGGCGCCGAGGTCGGTCCCCAGGGTGGGCTGATAACCCACGGCCGAGGGCATGCGGCCCAGCAGGGCGGACACTTCCGAACCGGCCTGCGTGAAGCGGAAGATGTTGTCGATGAAGAGCAACACGTCCTGATTTTCTTCGTCACGGAAGTATTCCGCGCAGGCAAGGGCGGTCAGGGCCACGCGGGCACGGGCTCCCGGAGGCTCGTTCATCTGGCCGTAGACAAGCGTGGCGCGTTCCAGAACGCCGGCCTCTTTCAGTTCATGATAGAGGTCGTTCCCTTCACGGGTACGCTCGCCCACGCCGGCGAACACCGAGGAGCCGCCGTGCTGCTTGGCGATGTTGTTGATCATCTCCATCAGAATAACGGTCTTGCCCACGCCGGCGCCGCCGAACAGACCCATCTTGCCGCCCTTGGGGAAGGGAACGAGCAGGTCCACGACCTTGATGCCGGTTTCAAGCAGTTCCACCTTGGTATTCTGTTCGGTGAACTCGGGGGCCGGACGGTGAATGGGATAATATTTCTCGGCGTTGATCGGGCCCAGTTCGTCCACCGGGCGACCGATAACGTTGAGAATACGCCCCACGGAAGCCTTGCCCACGGGCACCATGATCGGATTGCCCGTATCCACAACTTCCATGCCGCGCACCAGACCTTCCGTAGCGTCCATGGCGATGGTACGCACGATATTGTCGCCCAGATGCTGCGCCACTTCGCAAATCAGATCGGGCGCGTCGGCATTGTTGGGGTTTTTGATTTCCAAAGCGGTCAGGATATTGGGCAGGTTCCCGTCGCTGAACTCAACGTCCACGACGGCGCCGATAACCTGAACGATCTTACCAATGTTTTTGCTCATGTGCTTGGCTCCTGTTACCCGTTCAGCGCTTCCGCGCCGCCGACGATGTCGATAAGCTCGCTCGTGATCGAGGCCTGCCGCGTCTTGTTGTACAGCAGGGTGAGCGTATTGATCATCTCGTTGCAGTTGCGCGTGGCGTTGTCCATGGCAGCCATACGGGCCGCATGCTCGCTGGCCGAGGTATCAAGCAGGCCGCGGTACACCTGTACCTTGACGTAGCGGGGCAGAAGCTCCGCCAGCAGCTGCTCTTCCTGCGGCTCGTACACATACTCGCAGCGGGCGCCCGCCGCCTCGCCTTCGGCCGTTTCGGCCTCGGGCGTCGCCAGCGGCAGAAGCCGCAGGCTGCGCGGGGGCTGATGCCCCATGGAGACGAATTCGCCGTACACCAGCCACACTTCGTCGAGTTCCAGCGTCTCGTAGCCATGAATGACTTCCTGCGCAACGGCGCTGGCAAGGGCGAAATCAAGGCTGCCCATGCGGTCGCCGTAGGAGGTCATCAGCTCATAACCGCTCTTGGCGGCGGCGTCGCGTCCCTTGCGGCCCACGCAGGCGAAGCGGACCTGCATGCCCTCGTCCTGCTTCAGGCGGGCCAGCTTCAGGGCTTCGGCAATGATGTTGCCGTTGAAGCTGCCGCACAGGCCGCGATCGGACGTCACAAGAACGATGGCGCAGTTCTTCTTCTCTTCGTGTTCGGCCAGCAGCGGATGGGACGTGCCCTCCACCTTGCTGGCAAGTTCCGCAAGCACATCGCGATACTTGCCGGCATAGGGCCGGAAGCGCTCGATCCGGGCCTGCGCGCCGCGCAGTTTCGCCGAAGCCACCATGTTCATGGCCTTGGTGATCTGCTTGGTCTTGCCGACCCCGACGATTTTCATTTTTACGTCTTTGAGTGAAGGCATACGCAACTCCCGGCGTTAGGCCGTGTAGCTCTGCTTGAAGGCGGCGATCGCTTCGTTCAGCCCCTTTTCCACAGCTTCATCAATGACTTTCTTTTCCTTGATGGCGTCCAGCACATCCTTCTTGGTATCGCGCATGAAGGCCAGCATCTGGCTTTCAAAGGCACGCACCTGATCCACGGGCACATCGTCCATGAAACCGCGGGTGGCGGCATAGATGGAGGCGACCTGCTCATGAGCGGGCATGGGCTGGTACTGGGGCTGCTTCAGCAGCTCGACCAGACGCGCGCCGCGCTCCAGTTTGGCCTTGGTGGCCTTGTCCAGATCGGAACCGAACTGCGCGAAGGCGGCCAGTTCGCGGTACTGGGCGAGGTCCAGACGCATGGTGCCCGCCACCTGTTTCATGGCCTTGATCTGCGCGGCGCCGCCCACGCGGGACACGGAAAGGCCCACGTTGATGGCCGGACGCACACCGGCGTTGAACAGGTTCGGTTCAAGGTACACCTGACCGTCGGTAATCGAAATAACGTTGGTCGGGATGTATGCGGACACGTCGCCGGCCTGGGTTTCGATGATGGGCAGGGCCGTCAGCGAACCGGCGCCGAGCTTGTCGTTCACCTTGGCGGCCCGTTCAAGCAGACGGGAGTGCAGGTAGAACACGTCGCCGGGGAAAGCTTCACGTCCCGGAGGGCGACGGAGCAGCAGGGACATCTGGCGGTAGGCCACGGCCTGCTTGGACAAGTCGTCGTAGATGATCAGGGCGTGCTTGCCGCTGTCGCGGTAGTACTCCGCCATGGTGCAGCCGGTATAGGCCGCGATGTACTGCAACGGCGCGGGGTCGGAGGCCGTCGCCGAAATGATGGTCGTGTACTCCATGGCGCCGTGACGACGCAGGGTATCCGCCACCAGGGCGACAGAGGCCTTCTTCTGACCGATGGCCACGTAGAAGCAGTGGATGTCCGTTTCCTTCTGAGCGAGGATCGCGTCGATGCAGACGGCGGTCTTGCCGGTCTGACGGTCGCCGATGATCAGTTCGCGCTGACCGCGACCGATGGGCGTCATGGCGTCGATGGCCTTCAGACCCGTGGGCATGGGCTCATGCACGCTCTTGCGGGCGATGATGCCGGGGGCCTTGATTTCCACCGGGCGCACTTCCTCGGCCTCAATGGGGCCGAGGCCGTCGATGGGCTGGCCCAGGGGGTTGAGCACGCGCCCCATGACCTTGTCGCCCACCGGCACGGAGAAGATCTTTCCGGTACGCTTGACCGGATCGCCTTCCTTGATGCCCGTGTCCGAGCCGAGCAGGGCGACGCCGACGTTATCCTCTTCGAGGTTGAGCACCATGCCCATGACGCCGCCGGGGAACTCCAGCAACTCCATGGCCATGGCGTTCTGCACGCCATGCACGCGAGCGATGCCGTCACCGACATAGAGCACAGTGCCGGTTTCGCTCATTTCTACGCGCTGCTCGTAGTTTTTGATTTGATCCTCAATGATCTTGCTTATCTCTTCCGCTTTGATCTGCATGTGCTATTCACCCCTCTTGAATGTCTCCCGAAGGATCGCCAACTGCGCGCGCAGACTTGCGTCCAGCACCCGATCGCCGACCTTGAGCACCACTCCCCCAAGAATGGATGCGTCAACGTCGAAGGTCAGCTCGATGCCGGCTCCGGCTTTTTCCTCCAGCGCGGCCTTCAGCCGACCGCGCTTCGCATCAGTCAGTTCCACGGCGGTGGTGAGGTTGCCGCGGATAATGCCTTTGGCATCGTCCAGAAGCTTGCGGAAGCAGGCGACAATCTCGCCCAGATAGGCGAGGCGCTCTTTGTCAGCCAGCAAGAAACAAAAGTTTCGGACGGTGGGGTCGGCATTAATTTTTTTGAAAAGGGCCTGAAGGACCTTTTTTTTCTCTTCACTGCTGATCACAGGGCTTTTCAGCGCCTGTTCCAGCTTTGCCGAGGATTCAAGCAGGCTCCCGATGGCGAACAGATTATCGCCGTACCGGTTCAGCACCTTGGCGCCGCCGGCCTGACCCAGCGAAAACAGCGCGTGTGCATACCTGCGGGCAACTATGGCGTCGGTCAATGGAGCACCACCTTGTTAAGGGATTTGTCGATGAGGGCCTCCTGCTCGGCGGGACCGAGCTTTGCGGCCAGGGCCTTTTCGGTGGCGGCCACAATCTCGTCGGCGATGGTCGCGCGCACTTCGGCAATGACGGCGCGGCCTTCATTTTCCGCCGAGCGACGCGCCTGTTCCACAATCTGCGTCGCCTGTGCGCGGGCTTCATCAATGATGGCCTGCTTCAGGCTTTCGGCCTGCGCGCGGCTTTCGTCGATGATGGCCCGACGTTCCGCTTCCAGGTTGCGAATACGCTGTTCGACCTTGTCCAGCTCTTCGCGGGCGCTCTTGCGGCGGGCATCCAGGCTGTCCAGCTCTCCAGCGATGCCTTCGCGGCGATTGCGGAAGAACTGTTTGGCCTTGCCGCCGATGAAGTACCACAGGATACCGGCGAACAGCACGAAGTTGAGCACACGCCAGGCAAAGTCGTCCCAGCGGGGCCCGTGCCCTTCCGCAGCCCATGCGGCCGAAGCGCTCAGGAACACGACGACGGCTGCGGGCGCGACGGCTGCGGCCGTGCGCACAAAGCGTGAGATGGCGTATTTTTTCCGGTTCAAAGCCCACCCCCTCTTTGGGTCACTCACAAACGGGCACGCAGGCCCGAACCCCCTGACCAGTTCGCGCGCCGCCGGGCGGGCGCGAAACCGCCGCATACCGCTACCCCAGAACGCGGGCAACGGCCTTGTCGGCAAATTCGTCAATCCGGCCGCGCAGCTGCGACATGGCCGCTTCGGCTTCGCCCCGCAGGGTTTCGCGAGCCTGCGCCATGATCGTCTGGGCTTCCTGCTGGGCCGCGCTCACCAGCGCCGCCTGTTCGGCGGCCCCGGCCGCGCGACCTTCGGCACGATTCCTGCCGGCTTCCTGACGCGCGCCCTGCAGCTGCGCCTCGTAATCGGCAAGACGCCGGGCGGCCTGCTCCTCAAAGGAGGCGGCCTCGGAGCCCATACCGTCCATAACGGATTTGCGCTGGCGGATGATGTTCCGGATCGGGCGAATGAGCAGCACGTTCAAAAGAATGAGCGCCACAAAAAAGTTCACCAACTGGAACAGCATGGTGAGATTGAGATCCAGCATTCCCGCCCCCTCCTGTAAAAAGGCAAAATGTTGTAAGAAGCATACGAAACGTAGCCCGAAGAAGAGGTTCTGTCAAAGGGTCTGTGACAAAATTCCCAACGTTTTTTCGGGCCAGGCGGATAAAATCTTTTTTTTTCAAATAAATTCAGCAGGTAATGCCGATATAAAAAAGTATTTTTTATTCGAGAAGGAGAATGATGCCTCCCGTTGCAGGCGTCAGTACCACGCAGGCCCGCAGCAACCACAGGGGCGCGAGGCGCGTGAACTTGGCCCCGATGTAGGCCCCCAGCATCTGCCCCGACAGCACCTGGCAAAAGAGCAGCGGATCAAGATGCCCGTGCCAGAGATAGCCCATGCCGCCCATGGCCGCGATGGGCAGGATCACCATCATGGTCGTGCCCACGGTCATGTACAGGGGCACATGGAACACGATCAGCAGACTCAGCTGGATGAAGGGCGCGGCCCCCACGCCGAAGGCCCCCGACAGCAGGCCGTTGAACAGGCCGAGGCCGCCCACGTGCAGCCAGTGCCGCACCGCGCCGTCGTCGCGCACCTTCCAACGGAACAGCATGCAGTCGGTACGGAAGATTTTCAGATAGAAGAGCCAGGCCGACAGGAGCAGCACCACGCCGGTGAACGGCCGCAGCGTGTCCCCGTCGAGCCCGGACGAAAAGGAGGCGCCCACAAAGGCCCCCGCCGCCCCGACAAGACCGACGGCCGCCCCCAGCCGCCAGAGGACGTTCCCTTCCCGGAAGTGACTGACGGACCCGGAAAGGGTCGTGAACATCATTCCCGCCAGCGACGTCCCCAGGGCCGTATGCACGGGAATGCCGAAAAAGGCCGTGAGCAGCGCGATGGTGACGCCCGCGCCTCCGGCTCCCACGAAGCCCACGATGCCGCCCACGATCAGCATGGTAAAAAAGATGAGCATAGATTCTCCTTGAGTATTTTCTACGGCCTGTCGTTTCGCTTCGGCCTCGCGTCTTCCCTTGTTCAAGGATAAAACGCTCTTGCCTGATCGCGGCGCGGCGCGCCGCCTGCACCTCCATATGCTTCCGTTCCGGCTCTTGCAAGGTTCCGCGGGAGCGGTCGGCAAAAGTGACTTTGAGTTGCGGCGATATTCTGGTACACTTCCCCCGTCGCGCGCTCTGGGCGCGCCGTCCGCAACGACCTGCCGCATCGGCGGCATGTCCACTGCGGCCTTCCGCTCCGGCGGATGCGCCGCGCAGACCTGCGAGGGAGACAGCCATGGCGGAACTGAAATACAAGCGCGTCCTGCTCAAGCTGAGCGGCGAGGCTCTGGCCGGGGAACTCAAAACGGGCATCAATCCCGACACCGTCGCCGCAATCTGCACCGAAATCGGCGGCCTGCTGGATCTCGGCGTCCAACTTGCGCTCGTCATCGGGGGCGGCAACATCTTCCGCGGGCTTTCCGGCTCGGCCAAGGGCATGGAACGCTCCTCGGCCGATTACATGGGCATGCTCGCCACGGTCCTCAACGCGCTGGCAGTGCAGGACATGCTGGAAAAGCAGGGCTACCCCACGCGCGTCCTGTCCGCCATCACCATGCAGGAAGTCTGCGAGCCCTTCATCCGGCGTCGCGCCCTGCGCCATCTCGAAAAGGGACGCGTGGTCATCTGCGCGGCCGGTACCGGCAACCCCTATTTCACCACGGACACCACGGCGGCCCTGCGCGGCATGGAACTGCAATGCGACGCCGTCATCAAGGCCACCAAGGTGGACGGCATCTACGACAAGGACCCCGCCGTCCATGACGACGCCGTCAAGTATGACAGCCTGACCTACGACGAGACCCTGAACCGCCGTATCGGCGTCATGGACGCCGCCGCCTTTGCGCTCATGCGCGACAACAACGTGCCCATCATCGTGTGCCGCATGTTCGGCGGCTATATCCGCCGCGTGCTTCTCGGCGAAGCCGTCGGCACCATCGTGCACAAGTAGAGCTTTTTTCAGTTTGAAGCGCGTTGCGTTTCAAACCATACGGCCCGTCATTTCGCGGAAAAAACGCGTTTTTTCCGCTCGCTTCGGGCCGGGCGGCGCTGTGCCGCCGCCGCGCGTTTTATCTTTTTCAGAGATAAGACGCTCCAGCAACCGAGAACCCCAAGGAGCCCCGCATGGATATCGACGGCATTCTTCTCGATACCGAGGATCGCATGGAAAAGGCGCTGGCGTCGCTGGAACGCGAATTCGCCAAGCTGCGCACCGGCCGCGCCACCACGGCCCTCGTGGACGGCATCAAGGCCGACTACTACGGCACGCCCACGCCCATTTCGCAGATGGCGTCCGTGGCCGTGCCCGACAGCCGCACCATCACCATCCAGCCCTGGGACAAGGGCGGCATCAGCGTCGTGGAAAAGGCCATCCTCAAGTCGGATCTGGGCCTGACCCCCATCAATGACGGCCGCCTGATCCGTATCAATATTCCGCCGCTGACCGAAGAACGCCGCAAGGAACTCGTCAAGATCTCGCGCAAGTACGGCGAAGACGCCAAGGTCGCCATCCGCAACGTGCGCCGCGACGCCAACGACAGCCTGAAAAAGCTGGAAAAGGACAAGACCATCACCGAGGACGAGCAGAAAAAGGCCGAAGCCGACGTGCAGAAGCTGACGGACAGGTTCGTTGCCGAAACGGACAAGAAGTGCGCGGCCAAGGAAAAGGAAATCATGGATATCTAAACGGCATGCGGGGCGCGGCGGAAAAGGTCGCGCCCCGTATGCGTACGGGTTCGTATGAACGCAACCGACGTCACCGTATCGCAGCCGCTGCCCGCGCATCTTGCCGTCATCATGGACGGCAACGGACGCTGGGCGCAGGCGCGCGGCCTGCCGCGCGAGGCCGGGCACCGCGCCGGAGCCGAAACCGTGCGCGACATTGTGACCGAATGCCGCAGGCTCGGTATTCGCTATCTGACGCTCTACACCTTTTCCAGCGAGAACTGGAACCGTCCCAGGGCGGAAGTGACGGCCCTTTTCAGCCTGCTGCTGGAGTTTCTCGGACAGGAAGTCCCGCGCATGGAACGCGAAGGTATCCGCCTGAACGTCCTCGGCGACATCGACGGACTTCCCCTTGCCGCCCGCACGGCGCTGCGTCACGGCATGCGCCGCACCGCCGCCAACGACGGCATGACGCTCAATCTCGCCCTCAACTACGGCGGGCGCGCCGAAATCGTCCGGGCCGTGCAAAGCCTGCTGCGCGACGGCGTCGCGCCCGAGGACGTGACGGAGGAATCCTTTGCCCTGCGCCTGTACACCGCGGGACAGCCGGACCCGGATTTTCTCATCCGCACCAGCGGCGAGCAGCGCCTGAGCAATTACCTGCTGTATCAGTGCGCCTACAGCGAATTTTATTTCACCCCCGTGCCGTGGCCCGACTTTCGCGTGCCCCAGCTGCATGAGGCTCTGGCCGCCTACGGCTCGCGTTCGCGCCGTTTCGGCAAAACACAGGAGCAAATCAATGCCCGTTGATCATGCGACCGATATGCGCCGGATTATTACCGGCCTTGTGCTCGCCGCCGTCGTCATCACCGTTCTGGCCGTACGCGGCTGGCCCCTGCTGGCCTTCATCATGCTGGTATCGGCGCTGGGTCTCTGGGAATTCTTTTCGCTGTTCTGGGGCCCCCGGGGCCGCATCCCCAGCCGCGTCTGCGCCATCCTTCTCGGCTGGGGCATGCTGGCGCTCACGTGGCTGCACCGCCCGCAGGACGCCCTCGTCTTTCTCGGGGCGGGCTTCGTCCTCGCGTCGCTGAACTTCCTTTTCCGCTGGGATGTCGTCGGCGAGGAAACAGCCTTCGCCCCCAGCGGCATCTTCATGGCCGGTCTGGCCTATGTGCCCCTGCTCCTGCTGCCCGCGACCTATCTTTCCACAACCAAGCTGATCTTCGTTCTGGCCGCCGTGGCCGCCTCCGACACAACCGCCTACTTCGTGGGAACGCGCTTCGGGCATCATAAGCTCTGGCCCCGCGTCAGCCCCAACAAAAGCTCCGAAGGCGCCCTGGGCAGCCTCGCGGGCTGCGTGATCTTCTGCGTCGTGTACGGGATGATCTTCGGCAAGGCGGGCTTCTTCTCCTTCGTGCTGCTCGGCATCGCCGTCAACGCCTTTGCCCAGATGGGCGATCTGTTCGAATCCGCCCTCAAGCGCTCCGTCAACGTCAAGGATTCCGGCAATCTGCTGCCCGGACACGGCGGCGTTCTCGACCGCGCCGACAGTGTGCTGTTCGCCATGCCCATGTTCGCCGTCGTCGATCAGTGGTTCCACTTCTTCTAGAGACTCATTACGTTTTGTCTTGAGGGGGAAGGAACCCCTTTTTCTTGCAGCAAAAAGGGGTTCCTTCCCC
>CAJMRA010000056.1 GCA_905215675.1 uncultured bacterium
CGAAGGAAGCTACGGGCATCGACAGCAGAGATAAGGGGGTTTCCTTCCCCCCGGAAGAACGATTTTCAGTTTGAAACGCTGCGCGTTTCAAACCCTACAGAAAGGAAACGCCATGAATCCTGTCTTGCTGGAACTCCTGCCGCAGATTCGCGCGGGTATGTGTTGCAGTCAGCTGCTGGCCGCGCTGGCCCTGCGGGCGCGCGGCGAAGAAAATGAAGGCTGGCTGCGGGCCGCGCGCGGTCTGTGCCACGGCGTGGGCCAGTCCGGCGGCCCCTGCGGCCTGCTGGGCGGCGGAGCCATGATCATCGCCTACCTGTCCGGGAGGGACAACGAGCCCCCTCACCCCATGCAGGACGCCATGTGCAACGACTACGCCGACTGGTTCTTCAAGGAATGCGCCGCGTTCGGCGGCTACGACTGCGAACGCCTCAGCGCGGGCCTGATGCGTCAGGCCGGGACCGCGCCCGGCGGCGACGGGCCGGACATGCAGGTCTGCGGCGAATTTCTGGCGCGCTGCTGGGAAAAGATTCTCGAACTGCTGGAAAGCTACGACGTGGATTTGGCGGGATGACCATGAGCGAACACGACGTCATCCTGCATCAGACGCAAAGCGTCTGCCCGGAATGTCTGCGCCGCATCGACGCCGCCTATCGCCTCGCCCCGGACGGCGGCATTTTCCTGCACAAGCGCTGTCCGCAGCACGGCGACTTTCGCACGCCCGTCTGGCGACAGGGACAGGGGCTCCCGGATTTCCGGGACTGGGTGACGGAGCGCGTCCCCGCGCCGCCGCAGCAACCGGGGCATGCGGCGGACAAGGGCTGTCCCTATGATTGCGGCCTCTGCCCCGATCATGCGCAGCACACCTGCACCGGCCTGATCGAAGTGACGCGGCGTTGCAACATGGCCTGTCCCGTCTGCTATGCCTCGGCGGGCAGGGACGATGCCGGGGACCTGCCCCTTGACGAGGCGCTGGCCCGTCTGCGCGGCTTGCGGGCCGTCTCCGGCGCATGCAACGTACAGTTTTCCGGCGGCGAACCGACGTTGTACGAGCGCCTGCCGCAGCTTGTCGCCGCCGCCCGCGACCTCGGCTTCGGTCTGTTGCAGGTCAACAGCAACGGTCTGCGCCTGGCCGAGGAAGACGGCTATGCCCGCCGACTCCGGGAAGCCGGGCTGGATTCCGTCTATCTGCAATGGGACGGGCCGGACGACGCCGTCTTCCGAAAGTTGCGCGGACGGGACTGTCTGGCCTTCAAGCGGCAGGCCCTGCGCCGCTGCGCCGAGGCCGGGCTGGGCGTCGTGCTGGTCTGCACGCTCGCCCGCGGCGTCAACGATCACCTCGTCGGCGACCTGCTGCGCCGGGCCGTGCGGCTGGGTCCCGCGGTGCGCGGTCTGCATTTTCAGCCCGCGGCATCCTTCGGGCGCGTTCCGTGGGCGCTGGATCAAAGTCCGCGCCTGACCCTGCCCGATCTCATGCTGGCATTGGAGCGTCAGAGTGACGGCATGGTCCGGGCGCGCCACTTTCACGCCCCCTCCTGCGAACATTCCCTCTGCTCGTTCAGCGCCGTCTATGCCCGGGAAGGAGAGGGCCTCTCCGCCGAACCCGTCGGGGCGACCTGCTGCGGCGGCAACGGCGCGCGACTGGACAATGCCGAAGGCGCGCGCCGCTCGCGGGCCTTTGTGGCCGGACACTGGGGAGCGCCGCAACCGATGCCCGACGCCGCCGACGCCTTTTCCCGCTTTCTGAACGCCTCCGGCGCCGATCGGCGGTTCACCGTCTCGGCCATGGCCTTTCAGGATGCCCTGAGCTTCGATGTGGAAAGGATTCGCGGCTGCTGCATCCATGTGGTCGTCGGCCCGGGGAAACTGATTCCCTTCTGCGCCTACAACCTGACCGCCCGCAACGGGCAGCCGCTTTACCGGGGACGCGCCTCATGAAGCCCTGCGTTCTCGACGACTGGATCGCCCGCGAGTGCGGCGGGCCGGAATCCCTGCCCCTTCCCGTCCGCGTGCGCGCCGCGCAAATGCGTCTGCTGCGGCGGACGCTGGCCCATGCGGCGGCGCACAGCCGCTATTATCAAAAGACGCTGGCCGGGCGCGACCTGCGGATCGATTCCCTTGAGGAACTGGCGCGCCTGCCCTTCACCACCGTGGACGACCTGCGCCGCTGGCAGGATTTTCTCTGCATCTCGCAGGGGGACGTCCGGCGCGTCGTGACCCTGCAAACCTCCGGCAGCACGGGACAGCCCAAGCGTCTCGCCTTTTCAGAGCATGATTTGCAACGCACGATCGCGTTCTTTGCCGTGGGCATGACGCAGCTGGTGGGGCCGGGCCAGTCGCTGCTGGTACTGCTGCCGGGCGCGGATCGTCCCGACGGCGTTACGGATCTGCTCCGGCAGGCCCTGTCCCCCGCCGACGTCCGCGTGGAAGGAGGCAATCCCGCCGCCACCCCGGCAAGCCTGCGCGCGGATTTCGAGCGCGTCCAGCCCGATACCGTCATCGGCGGCCCCGAACAGCTGGAAGCCCTGCTGCGCGCCGCCGCCGACGACAGCGTCCTCCATGCCGCGGCCTGCCGCCTGCGCGGCGCGCTGTCCAGCGGCGGCGTCTTTCGCCCGGAATTGCAGGAGCGCATCGCCGCGACCTTTTCCTGCCTGACGCTCGATCACTACGGACTGACGGAATCGGGTTTCGGCGGCGGCGTGCAGTGTCCGGCCCGCGAAGGCCGTCACCTGCGGGAACTGGACTGCCTTGTGGAAATCGTCGATCCCGTCACCGGCGACCCCCTGCCGGAAGGCCGCGTCGGCGAACTCGTCCTGACCACCCTGCAACGCGAAGCCATGCCGCTCATCCGCTACCGCACCGGCGACGCCGCCTCCCTTCTGCCCGGCCCCTGCGCCTGCGGCAGTCCGCTGCATCGCCTCGGCCCCGTTCCGGGCCGCTATGTCCGCGAAGGCGACGACGTTGTGCTGCGCGCCGTCCCCAAGGGGGCGGGATTGTAAGGACTGTCGGCAGGCGTCCCCCGCCGGGGCGCGAGGGGACGAAACCAAGATGCACCACGATACAGCGAGGGCACGTTCCATGAACAGCCTGCTATCAGAGCTTGTCAAACGTCTGGCCGCCGGAGAGGCCGTTGCCACGGCGACCATTGTCCATCAGGACGGCTCCGCGCCGCGCGGGGCCGGTTCCAAACTGCTGGCCGGAGCCGACGGCCTGATCTGCGGCACCACGGGCGGCGGTCTGGCCGAGGCCCGCGCCATCGACGCCTGCGCGCGGGCCCTGCGCAGCGGACAGGCCGCCGAACTGGACTTCGTCATGGACGGCCGCCTTGCCGCCCGGGCGGAAATGATCTGCGGCGGACGCGTCCGCCTGCTGATAGAACCCTTTCTGCCGGACAGGGCCCCTCTTGCGCTTTTGCGGCAGGCGGCGCAGGATGAGAGGGAAGGCGGCTGCGTGGCGCTGCGTCCCTTTCCGCCCGACGACGGCGAGCAATGGAGTCTGCTGACGGCGGACGGCCGCCTGCTGGGCGCGCCGCTGGCGCTTTCCCCGGAAGAGCGGGCGACCCTGCGCCGCAGAACGGAAGCCGGAGTACTGACGGCGGGCGGGAAAACGCTGTTCGCCGAGCCGTACTGTCCGCCGCAACGGCTGATCATCGCCGGGGGCGGTCACGTCTCCCGCCCCACGGTCACGGCCGGAGCGCTGGCGGGCTTTGAGGTGCATGTGCTGGACGACAGGCCCGAATACGCGCGACCGGAGCGCTTTCCCGAAGCGGCGTCAACGCGGGTCGCGCCCGACTTCGCCCATTGTTTCGACGCCTTCACCCCCGGCCCGCGGGACTACATCGTCATTGTGACGCGCGGACATCTGCACGACGGCGCGGTGCTGGCGCAGGCCCTGCGCACGAAGGCGACCTATATCGGCATGATCGGCAGCAGCCGCAAAAAGGAGCAGGTATTTCAACGTATGCGGGAAGAAGGTTTCAGCACGGAGGATCTCGATCGCGTCTTTTCGCCCATCGGCCTTGCCATCGGCGCGGAAACGCCGGAAGAGATCGCCGTCAGCATCATCGCCCAGTGCATTGCCCACAGACGAGGCGCGCCATGCGGACGCGGGCGCTGATTCTCGCCGCGGGCTTTTCCAGCCGCATGGGAGACTTCAAGCCGCTGCTGCCGATCCCGGCGGACGAAGGCCCGTGCAGCGCGCTGGAGCTGCTGTGCCGCACCTATGCGGCGCTGCGCGTTCCCGTGCTGGTGGTTTCGGGATTCCGGGGCGACGAGGTGGACGCGGCTGCCCGCGCCTGCGGCGCGCGCAGCGTACGCAATCCGCAGCCGGAACAGGGCATGTTTTCCTCCGTGCAAGCGGGGCTTGCGGCCCTGCCGGAAGACACGGACGCCGTTTTTATCCAGCCTGTGGACATTCCGCTCGTCCGTCTCCTGACGCTGCAACGTCTGCTGGACGTCGCCGACGGGACGGACGCCGTCCTGCTGCCCGTCTTCGACGGCAGGGAAGGTCATCCGCCGCTGCTGCCCCGCTCCTGCGCGCGCCGCGTCCAGTCATGGCAGGGGGAAGGAGGGCTGCGCACGGCACTGGAGACGCTGCCGCAACGGCTCGTTCCCGTGGCGGACGCGCTCTGTCTGCCGGACATGGACACGCAAGAGGACTATGCCGCCCTGTGCGCGGCGGCGGAGCATCGCTCCCTGCTCACGCCGACGGAAGCGGCAATGATGCTGGAAATCGAGGGCCTGCCGCCGCGCGGGCAACGACACTGCCGGGCCGTGGGGGCCGTTGCCGCCGCCCTTGCCCGGGCGCTTGACGCGGCGCGCGCCGCAACGGGCGAACCGCCGGTGGACGAGGAGGAAGCCCTCGTCGGCGGGCTGCTGCACGACGTCTGCAAGGGACAGCCCGAACACGAAGCGGCGGCGGGACGGCTCCTGCGCCGTTACGGTCTGGAAAGAGCCGCCCGGCTGGTGGAATCCCACCGGGATCTTTCCCTGCCCGACGATGCGCCGCTGGGCGCGCGCGAGCTTGTCTTTCTGGCGGACAAGGTGGTCTGCGGCGGCTGGGCCCTGCCGCTGGAGCAGCGCTTTCAGCAGAAGCTCGATCAGTTCCGGGACGATGCCGGGGCCTGCGCGGCCATCAGGGGACGCCGGGACCGGGCCGCGCGTCTGGCCGCCCGCTTTGCCGCGGAGGCGCACGCCGATCCCCTGACGCTGGCGCTGACGGTCGTTCCCTCCTGGGACGAACGGGAACGCGCGGGAGCCTGACATGGCCGTCTACCTGCTGCGTCACGGCGCCTTGCCGCCCAATCCCCGGCGCTGTTTCGTGGGCCAGCGCGATCTGCCGCTGACGCCCATCGGACAACGGCAGATTGCCTTCTGGGCGGAGGAGCTCGCGCGCGTGCCCCTGAGGCTCATTCTCTGCTCCACCCTGCAACGCTGCCGGGATACGGCCCGCATCATCGGAAGCCGTCATCCGCACACGCCCGTAACGCCGTCCGACGCCTTTCGGGAAATCAGTCTCGGCCGGTGGGAAGGCCTGACGCCCGCCGAGGTGGAGGAACGCTTTCCCGGAGCCTATGCGGAACGCGGCCGCCGTCCGGCCGATTACCGTCCCCACGGCGGCGAATCCTTCCGCATGCTGGCCCGGCGCGTGCTTCCCGCCCTGCGGGACGCCCTGCCCCCGGACCCGGAAGAACCTGTCCTGCTGGCGGCGCACGGCGGCGTCATCCGGGTCATTCTGGCCTATGCGCTGGCCCTGCCGCTGGAACGCCTGCTGGAAATCCCCCAGCCCTACGCCGCCTGCACGCGGCTGGAAACGCCGCCGGGATTTTTTGATGCGCTGCCGCTCTTTCTGGCGGCCCCGGAGAACGCATGACGTCGGCGCTGCTGGCCTGCGGCGGACTCTTTCTGACGGCCTTCGCGGCGGCCACCCTGCTGCCCGCCCAGTCGGAACTGGCGCTGGCCGGACTGCTGGCCCACGGGGCCGCGCCCGTCTGGGCCCTGCTGGCGGTCGCCACCCTGGGCAATACGGCGGGCTCCAGCGTCAACTGGCTGCTGGGACGCGGCGTCGCGCGTTTTCGCGGACGGCGCTGGTTCCCGGTCTCCCCCGCCGCGCTAGCGCGGGCGGAAGGCTGGTATCGCCGTTACGGACGCTGGTCCCTGCTGCTCAGCTGGGCGCCCGTCGTCGGCGATCCGCTGACGCTGGCCGCCGGCGTCATGCGCGAACCCTTTCCCTCCTTCGTGCTCATCACGCTGGCGGCAAAGCTGGGACGGTACCTGGCTGTCGCGGCCGCCGTTCTGGCGTGGACGGGCGACGCCTGATGCCGGGGGGCCCGCCCCTGTCCGCCGTTTTCATCTTTACAGGCTTGCCCCCTTTCCCTTATGGGGGAAGAAACATTACGGAACGGCACGCCCTTCCTGTTCCCGGAGAACCCCGATGGATATTCGCCACACTTCCACGATCTGTCCCTATTGCGGCTGCGGTTGCGGCCTGACGCTGGAAACCGCCGAAGGACGCATCCTGCGCGCCATTCCCACGGCCGACGCGCCCGTCAACCGGGGCCGTCTTTGCGTCAAGGGATGGAACGTCCATGATTTCGTCCAGCATCCCGATCGCCTGACGCGCCCCCTGCTGCGCGAGGGCAGGGAACTCCGCCCCCTGGACTGGGAAAGCGCCCTCGATCACGCCGCCCGGGAACTGAACCGCATCCGCGACGCCTACGGCCCCGACAGTATCGCCGTCCTGACCTCGGCGCGCTGCACCAACGAAGAAAACTACCTGCTGCAAAAATTCACGCGCTGCGCCGTCGGCACGCACAATATCGATCACTGCGCCCGGCTCTGACACGGCCCCACGGTGGCAGGTCTTGCCGCCTCCTTCGGCAGCGGAGCCATGACGAACCCCTTCGACGATCTCGAGGCAAGCGACTGCCTGCTTGTGGTGGGTTCCAACACGACCGTCGCCCATCCCATGGTGGGCATGCGCCTCATGCGTCGCAAGCGCGAGGGCGGCTTCCTCATGGTGGCCGATCCCCGGCGCACGACGCTGGCGGAAATGGCCGACATCCATCTGCGCCTGCGCCCCGGCACGGACGTGCCCCTGTTCAACGGCCTGATGCACATCATTCACGCCGCCGGTCTGCACAAACCGGCCTTCATCGAGGCCCGCACGGAAAACTTTCCAGCGCTGCTCGACGCCATTGCGCCGTGGACGCCGGAAGCCACGGAGGCCGCCACCGGCGTGCCCCGGGAGCTGCTCTTCCGCGCCGCGGAAGCCTACGCGACCGCCGCGGCCTCGTCCATCGTCTACTGCCTCGGCATCACGCAGCACCGTTGCGGCGTGAACAACGTGCGCGTGCTGGCGGATCTGGCCATGCTGTGCGGCCAGATCGGACGACCGGGCACCGGCGTCAATCCGCTGCGCGGCCAGAACAACGTGCAGGGCTCCTGCGACATGGGCGGCCTGCCCGACTACTATCCCGGCTATCAGAAGGCGGACGATCCCCGGGTCCGCGCCGCCTTCGCGCAGGCGTGGAACCGCCCGCAGCCGACGACGCCCGGCCTGACCTCCCTGGAAATGATGGAAGCCCTGCACAAGGGCACGCTCAAGGCCATGATCATTCTCGGGGAAAACCCCGTGGTCAGCGACCCGGACGCCAATCACGTCAGACAGGCGTTGAGCAGGGCGGAATTCCTGCTCTGCATCGACATCTTCCCCACGCCCACCACGGAACTGGCCCATCTGATCCTGCCCGGAGCCTCCTTTGCCGAAAGCGAGGGAACCTTCACCAATTCCGAGCGGCGCGTGCAGCGTGTCCGGCAGGCCCTGCCGCCGCTGGCCGGGCGCAGCAACAGCCGCATCATTCAGGAACTGTCCGGGCGCATGGGCTATGCCATGCCGCCGGACTCCCCGGCCGCCGTTTTCGACGAAATGTGCGCGCTCACGCCTTCCATGCGCGGCATGAGCCACGCCCGTCTGGATCGGGAAAGCCTCTGCTGGCCCTGCCCGGACAAGGATCATCCCGGCACGCCCATGCTGCACAAGGATCGGTTCGTGCGCGGCAAGGGCCTGTTCGCCGGTCTTTCCCACACGCCCCCGGCGGAACTGCCCGATGCCGACTATCCCCTGCTGCTGAATACCGGCATGGGACATTCCCAGTATCTGACGGGCACCATGACCCGCCGCTGCCCCATGCTGGAGCGGGAAATGCCCGGTCTCACGGTCGACATCCACCCCGACGACGCCCGCGCGCTCGGCCTGCGGGAAGGCGCGCGCGTGCGCCTGAGCAGCCGACGGGGCGCGGTCGCGGCCCGGGCCCATCTGACGGACGCGGTTCCCGTCGGAACCGTCTTCGCGCCGCTGCACTTTGCCGAAGCGCCCATCAACCTGCTGACCACCGCCGAACGCGATCCCGTCAGCAAGACTCCCGAATTCAAGATCTGCGCCGTCAGAGTAGAAAAGGTGTAAGCCCATGACAGCATGCTATACCCTGAATCCCGCGGACCTGCCCGCGCTGCTGACGGTCTGGCGCGACCGCGCCGCCGTGCTTCATCCCCGCAAGGAAGGGGAAAACGCGGCGCGCCTCGCGGCCTATGACCCCCTGATGCCGATCGATCTGGACTACGGCAATCTTGCCATGCCCGCCGTGGATATCCTGAACGGCTATCAGGACGTGCTCTTTCACTGGGAAGGCACGGAACGCACCTACGAGGCCCGCCCGGGCACGGAAGACGGCCGCCGGACCATCCTGTTCGGCATCCGCCCCTGCGACGTGGCCGCGTTGTCCTATCTGGATGAATTCTATCTGGGGGAATACGCGGACCTCAACTATTCGCGCCGACGCGAGGCCCTGACCGTCGTGGCCGTCAACTGCACGCAACCGGGCGAGCGCTGCTTCTGCGCCGCCACGCAGACCGGCCCCTTTGCCCGCAACGGTTATGATCTGCTGATCACCCCGGACGAAGATACCTGCTGGGTGGAATGCGCCTCGGGCAAGGGCGAGGCCCTGATCGAGCTGGGCGCGGCCTTTTTCCGCCCCGTTCCCACGGCCGATCTGAAAGCCCGCCTGCTCATGCTGGAAGAGCGGTGCCGCGCGGCCTTTTCCCCGCTGCCGGACATGTCCGACGTGCGCAACGCCCTGCTGCGCGGTTTTCATCATCCCCTCTGGGACGAACTGACGCCCACCTGCATCGCCTGCACCGGCTGCACGGCCGTCTGTCCCACCTGCACCTGCTTCCAGTTTCACGAGGAGCGGCTTTCGGCCACGTCGGGCCGCCGCGTGCGCGTGAAGGATTCCTGCCAGACGCCGGGCTTCACCCGCAACGCGGGCGGTCACAATCCCCGCGGCAAGGCGGCCGCCGTGCGGCACCGCATCATGGACAAGCTGGTCTACATCGAGGATCGTTTCGGTAAAAAGGGCTGCGTGGGCTGCGGCCGCTGTATCGACGTCTGCCCGGCGGACATCGACATTCGCGCCGTCGTTTCCCGCATTACGGCGGACTGTCCCGACGACGGCACCACGCCGCCGGTCTTCATCTCCGAACGCACCCCGCGCCGGGCCGATCCGCAGCTCTACACGCCCCAGCCCGCGCGCATCGTCTCCATCAGCGACGAGACGCCGGATATCCGCCGGTATGTCGTCCGCTATACCGACGAGCATCTGGCCGAGACCTTCCGCCTTTCGGGACAGTTCTTCATGGTGACGGTCTTCGGGGTGGGCGAGGTGGCCCTTTCCATCCCCTTCGGCGATCAGCACGGCGGCGAATTCGAATTCTGCGTCAAGAAGGTCGGCAAGGTCACGTCCGCGCTGGCGGCCCTCGGCCCCGGCGACGTCATCGGCCTGCGCGGCCCCTACGGCAAGGGCTTTCCCTACCGCTCCTTCACGGGGCGCGACGTGCTCATCGTGGGCTCGGGCGTGGGGCTTGCGCCCGTGCGGACCATCATCGTGCGCCTGTTGCAGGAACGGGAACGCTACGGCCGTATCGCCATCATCGCCAGCGCCACCAGCTATGAAGGCATCGTCTACAAGGACGATCTGCGCCGCTGGGCCGCCGAACCCGGCGTGGACGTGCGCTACGCCCTGGCCCGGCCCACCGACGCGGTAACGGCGCACGTGGGCTATATCAACGACCTGCTGCCGGAACTGGGCTTCGACTGGCCGGAATCCCGCGCCATTCTCTGCGCCTCGCCGCGACGTATCAAGCTTGTGTCCCGCGATCTGCTGCAACTGGGCATGCGTCCCGCGGATATCTATACGTCGCTGGAAACCCATATGCGCTGCGGCGTGGGCAAATGCGGACACTGCAAGGTCGGTTCCCACTACATGTGCCTTGACGGCCCGGTTTTCACCTACGAGGAAATGCTGCAACTTCCCGAAGAATTCTGACGACGA
>CAJMRA010000057.1 GCA_905215675.1 uncultured bacterium
AGGGGGTTCCCTTCCCCCCAGAAGAACGATTTAGTCCCTAACGCGGGGAACGGATATGCAGGGCCGCCGCCAGCTGACCGGCGAGATACTCGCCCAGACGCTGCACAAGGATACCCTGACTTTCCGCCAGCGAACCGAAGTCCGGCCCGCTGGGCTGCTCGGCGGAAAAGAGCCCCTGCGCCAGCACCACGCCGAGGCGATCCCGAAGCTGCCAGCTGGCCGTCAGGCAGGAATTCGCGTTGAAATCGCCGTCAAGCCGCAGAATATCCACAAGCAGAATGGGCGTATGATCGCCGGTATCGCTGTCGGACAGCAGGCTGTAACCGCCGAAGGCCAGACGCGGCGTCAGCACTTCCCGCAGCACGCGATGCACGCCCTTGTCCAGCGGTTCGGCCCACTGGTGCAGACCGGCCACATCCAGCCGCGCCCCCTGCCCGCGGCGCAGCACCATGTCGCGCCGATCAAGATATTCCGGCAAGCCCACCGCGCCCAGACGCAGCATCTTGCCGGGCAGGATGCCGGTTTGCGGCGGCGGCTGGCCGCTGTCGAGGAGATAATAGGATGTGGGCGCGCTCTTGACGCAGCCGAGAGCGGTCAGCGCCAGTACGAGACAAAGGCCGTGGAGCAGCAGACGGGGCAGACGAAAAGCGGTCATCGGCGTTGTCCTTGTTTACCGTAAATCAGGGATTCGGGGTTACGTTCAATGGTGTCGGCCACGGAACGCAGGGAGCGCATGGCCGCCGTGGCTTCGCGCAGCATGCGCCGCAGATCTTCCATGAGCGGCGAGGCCGGATGCAGGGCCGCTCCGGCGGTGCGTGTGGCCCGCTCCACGTTTTCCATGGCCAGACGGAAACTTTCCAGCGCCTGCGGCAGTTCCGCCGAAGCGGAGCCGAGCGTCGCATTCAGACGCTGCGTCGCCGTTCGGGCCTCGTTCAGAACGAGATCGAGCCGGGTAAAACTGTCCTGCATTCCGGTAAAGGCTCTGGTAAAGGCGTCAAGCGCCGTATCCACCTTGCCGGAACCGAGCGTTGTCGCCAGCGAACGCAGAATGACGTCCGCCGATACGACCATATCGGCCAGCGGCAGACTGGCCAGACGCTTTTGCAGCTGATCTATGGGCGACGGCAGCGTGGGAATTTCCAGATCCGGCGTGGAGGAACGGTAGACGGCTTCGGTTCCCGGCGCAAAATCCAGTTCGATACGGAATTGCCCGGTCACCAGACTCTGCATTTGCAGACGGGCCCGCAGCCCGCCCTGTATCATCCGCCGGAAGGTTTCCCGCTGCAATTCGGTGTTGGGCGTGCCTCCGGCCCATTCGATGGCGCCGTCCCTGAGACGCACATAGACGGGAATGGTCGGCCCCGCTTCTCCGGGGCGGGCCTCCAGGGCGATACGGGTCACGCTGCCCAGCGGCACGCCGCGAAAGACCACCGGCGAACCGATTTGCAGACCGCTGACGGAGCCGTCAAAATACAGCACGTATTCCGTGGCCGAGCTGAGCATGCGCCCGCCGCCGAGCGTCACGATGCCCACGGCAAAAAGCAGCAGACCGCCGATGACGAACGCGCCGACGGCTGTTTTCTGTGTTTTGGAGGCCATAGGCCCTGTCTCCTTGTTTCAAGCCGGACCGTTTGCCGAGAAAAAACGTCGGCGCGCCCCTCCGCAGCGGCGTCTTCCGGTTTCCGTTGCCGGAAGACCTCGGCCAAAGTGAAACGCCCTATCCCTCGCCGCGCGTAAGAAACTTGCGGGCGCTGGGCGCCGTCGCGGGATCATTGAGCATATCCCTGGGATTGCCGCGCGCCATGACGGTGCGCGTGGCGGCGTCCAAAAAGATGCCGTTGCTGGCGATGGCAAAGATGCTGGCCAGCTCATGCGAAACAATGACGAAGGTCGTCCCGAGGGTGTCGCGCAATTCCAGAATGAGATCGTCCAGAAGGCGGGAACTGACGGGATCAAGCCCGGCCGAGGGCTCGTCCAGAAAGAGGACGTCGGGGTCCAGCGCCAGGGCCCGCGCCAGACCGGCGCGCTTGCGCATGCCGCCGCTGATCTCGCTGGGATAATAATCTTCAAAGCCCGCCAGTCCGGCCAGAGCCAGCTTGAGCGACGCCAGTTCGCGGATTTCCTCGTCCCCGAGATCCGTATACTGCTGCAACGGGAGGCCCACATTTTCCGCCAGCGTCATGGAACTCCACAGCGCGCCGCTTTGAAACAGCACGCCGATACCGCGCATCAGCCCCCGGCGTATGTCCTCTCCGGCATTCCAGAAATCCTGTCCGCCGTACAGCACGCGCCCCCGGCTCGGCGCTTTCAGCCCCATGAGCACGCGCAGGAGAGTGCTTTTGCCGCAGCCGGAACCGCCCATGATAAGAAAGATATCGCCCTTGCGCACGTCAAGATTCACGTCGCGCATGAGCACATAGTCCCCGTAGGCGACGGTCAGATCGCGGGTGGACAGGCGCGGCGCTTCGGACGGGGGAGACGGGCTGTTCATAATCAGATGTTCAGCAGATTGCAGATGATGGTGATGATGGCCGTGGCCACGATGATGCCCACGAGCGAATGCACCACGGCCGTGGTGGTGGCGCGTCCGACGGCCAGGGCGCTCCTGCCGCAGCGCATGCCGTGATAACAGCCGAACAGGGCGACGATGACGCCGAACACGGCTCCGTACACCAGACCGATCAGGCCGTGCCGGAAATTGACCATGGACACGGTGGCGCTCATGTATTCCAGCGCGTTGATGTCCAGCATGCCCACGCCGACAATGAAGCCGCCGAGAATGCCCATGAGATCGGCATAGACCGTCAGCAGCGGCGTCATCAGCGCCAGCGCCAGCATACGCGGCAGCACCAGAAAATCCGTCGGCGACAGGCCCGTCGTGGACAGGGCGTCCACTTCCTCATTGACCTGCATGGTGCCGATGACGGCGGCGTAGGACGCGCCCATGCGCCCGGACATGACCACGCCCACCATGACCGCCCCCATGACGCGCAGCATGCCGATACCCACAAGTCCCGCCACATAGAGCTGCGCGCCGAACTGCTGCAGCTGGACGGCGCCCACGAACGCCAGAATCAGGCCGAACAACAGGCTGGTGATGGAAATGATCGGCAGGGCGCAGACGCCGCATTCATACATGGCCGCCAGAAAATCCTGCGGGCGCATGTGCGAGCGGCCGAGCAGGAAACGCCAGAACGACAGGGCCGCGTCTCCCAGAAATTCGAGAAAATCGCCGATACGCGCGGGCACGGACAGCACCGAGCCGCCCAGCCGCTCCAGCAGGCCCGCATCCCGGGCGTCGCGCTGCGCGCCCTCCTTGGGCGGCACGGCAAAGGCCAGCCGCAACAGACGGCTCAGGCCGGGCGGCAGGGTGTCCACGACCTCCACCCCCGCCGCGCGCGCCAGCCGCACAAGGCGCACGAGAAAGACCAGCAGGCTGCTGTCCCACTGCCGCAGGGCCTCCGCCGTCAGCAGCAGACGCCCGCAGCCGCCGTCGGCGGCGCGCAGGGCATCCCCCGCTTCGGGAGGCCATGGGGAAGAAAGCTCCCAGGAGCCGCCCACGCATACGCGACACTCGGTCCCGTCCCGGCGCAGGCTTACTTGCGGACCGGTATTCATCTTTATAGTATAGCCGCAGCGCGGTATGCCTGCAAGAGCAGAGAGCCGCCCCACCCCTCAACCCAAAGGATCGCCATGTCGCTCAAGACCCGCCTTGCCCTCGACAAGGAACCTGTTTTTCTGATGGATGGTTCGGCTTTCATCTTCCGGGGTTTCTTTGCCAATCGCAACATGCAGCGCTCCGACGGCTTCCCCACCAACGCGCTGGTCGTCGTTTCGCGTATTCTCCTGCGTATTCTCCGCAACGAGCGTCCCCGCTACTTCGTCTTTGTTCAGGACGGCAAAGGCAAGAATTTCCGCCATGATATCTATGAACAGTACAAGGCCAACCGCGACGCCACGCCGGAAGATCTCGTCCGCCAGTTCGAGCCCATACGCGCCATGGTGCGCGCGCTGGGCCTGCGTCTGGAAATATCGCAGGGCTGCGAGGCCGACGACTGTATCGCCTCGCTGGCGGCGCGCTTCAGCGCGGAACATCCCGTCGTCATCATCAGCGGCGACAAGGACCTGAAACAGTGCCTCGGCCCCAACGTCTACATGTGGGACCCCGCCGCCCGGGAAGAAAAACTGCTCGACGCCGCCGCCTTTACGGCGGAAAGCGGCATCGAGCCGCAATACTGGCCCGACATGCAGGCGCTCATCGGCGACAGCAGCGACAATATTCCCGGCGTGCCGGGCATCGGCCCCAAGACGGCGCGCCAGATCTGCGACATCTGCCCCACACTGGAAGACATCCGCGATCACTTTTCCCTGCTGCCGCCCAAACTCCAGGACAAGTTGCGCGATCATCTCGAAACCATGTTCACATGGCGGGAACTGACGCGCCTTTCGCGCGGGCAGTGCGCCGATCTGACGCTGGAGGATCTGCGCGTGCAGCCTCCGAATCAGGAGACCTGCACGGCCCTTGCGCGGGAATTCGAGCTCTTCGCCCTGCGCCGCGAAATGGACGCCCTGCTGCGCGGCCTGCCGCCGTCGGCGGAAGCTCCGGCCACCCGGGCAGCGGCCCCGGCGGGCCGCGCGACGCCGACGCCCGCGCCCGCGCCCCGGGCTCCCGTTGCCGGGCAGGCCGTCGATCAGGGCAGTCTGCTGGAAATGACGCCGACGGCGACCCCCGCGGCGGACGTCCCGGAAGCGCGCGACGTCGCCGATCTTCCGCCCTGCGCCGGACATCGCGCGGCGCTTGTCTGGCCTTCCGGCCCCGGCACGCCGCCGCATGTGGCCGTGGACGAGACGCCCGCCCCCCGGGAATTTCGCTGGCTCGGCCGCATGGAGGATTTGCGCCGCCGACTGGCGGACGCCTCGCTGCTGGTCGCCGCCGACGTCAAGGAACTGCTGGTCGCCCCCTGGGCGCATGCCGACGACGCGCCCCTGCCGCCGAGTTTCGATCTCGGCCTTGCGGCCTACCTGCTCAACCCGGAAGAAGGTGATTACGCCTGGCCGCGCCTGCTCTCCCGCTACGGCGTCATGCTGGAACATCCCGAAAACCGGGGCCCCGCCGCGCTGGCGCTGGCGCTGGCGGATCTGCTGCGCAGCCGCATGGACAACGCCGCGCTCCTGCCGCTCTATCATAATCTTGAATTGCCCCTGACGCCCGTGCTCGCAAGCATGGAGGCGCGGGGCGTCGCCATCGACGCCGCCGCGTTCCAGAGTTTTCTGGCCGACGTGCAGGCCGAACTCGACACGCTCTCCGCCGCCGTCTACAAGGAAGCCGGGCATGAATTCAACATCCGCTCGGCCCAGCAGCTGGGCGACGTGCTGTTCAAGGAACTCAAGCTGCCCGCTCCCCGCAAGACCAAGGGCGGACAGGCGTCCACCAGCCAGCAGACGCTGGAAAAGCTGGCGGGCAAGCATCCCGTCGTGGACAGCATTCTCCAGTTCCGCAAGCTGGAAAAGATGCGCTCCACCTATCTGGACCCGCTGCCCCGGCTGATGGACGCGCAGGGGCGCATTCACACGACGTTCAACCAGACGGCCACCGCCACGGGCCGCCTGTCCTCCCGGAATCCCAACTTGCAGAATATTCCCGTGCGCGGGCCGCTCGGCAAGCGCATGCGGGCCTGCTTCATCGCGGGCCGGGGACGCAAGCTCATTTCGGCGGATTATTCGCAGGTGGAGCTGCGCGTGCTGGCGCACATGTCGCAGGACGCCGCCCTGCTCGACGCCTTCCGGCACGGCGCGGATATTCATGCCCGTACGGCGGCCCTGATCTACGATCTGCCGCAGGCCGACGTCACCCCGGATCAGCGCCGCAACGCCAAGACCATCAATTTCGGCCTGATCTACGGCATGGGCGCGCAGAAGCTCGGGCAGGAGCTGCATATTCCGCTGGCGGAAGCCAAGGCCTTCATCGCCCGCTACTTCGAGCGCCTTACCGGCCTGAAGGCCTTTTATGAGAATGTGGAAGCCGACGCCCGCCGTCACGGCTACGTCACGACGCTGGGCGGCCGCCGCCGCCTGCTGCCGGACATTCTTTCGGCCAACGGGCAGGCCTCTGCCCTCGCGCGGCGGCAGGCCATCAATACCGTCATTCAGGGGTCCGCCGCGGACATCATCAAGCTAGCCATGCTGGCCGTGGCGCGCGACGAACGCCTGCGGGCCCTGGACGCCTGCCTGCTCCTGCAAGTGCACGACGAACTGCTGCTGGAAGCCCCCGAGGAAAACGCCGCCGAGGCCGGAGCCCGCGTTGCCGAGCTCATGGAGCAGGTGCAGCCCGGCGGCGCGCCCCTCTCCATTCCGCTGGCTGTGGACTGGGGCGTCGGCGACGACTGGGGCTCCGCGCATTAGGGCGTGTCAACCTTGGAGCATTTCACCTTTGAAAGCGGAATCGGCGTGTTCTTTGACGAGAATCGCGGAGCTCTCCTTCGCTTGTCTTTCGTACATCGGCGGAGAAAACGCCGGGCAGATTCTCGGGGAATAGAGCATTTTCAGTTTGAAACGCCGTGCGTTTCAAACCATACGGCCTGTCGTTTCGCGGGGAAAAGGCGTTTTTGCTTTTCCAAAGGCAAAAACGCTCTATGGTTTCGCAGTATACGCAGCCCGGGACAGCTCCGCAAGCAACGGCGGGAGCTTTTGTCGGAAGCGGCACGCTTCATGACCGCGCGGATGACGACGGGCGGCGGTCGTCTCATGACCAAAAGACGGCAATACTGCCTTACCGTCAATCGCCAACCAACAAAAAACTTGAGGAAAGGCAGCACTCCTGACAAAAAAAAGGATACCGATATGTTTCGCACATCGGTATCCTTCAGGAAATCGAATTTGGCGTCCCCAAGGGGATTTGACCCCCTGTCGACGGCGTGAAAGGCCGTTGTCCATTTTTGCGCTCGAAAAAAGGCTTGTTCGTTCCTACGCTCTACTTCCAATCCCACATCACCCGGAGGTAGAACATGAAACTGGACGAAGCATTTTCCCGTTATCGCCAACTTGTGTTGGTATCCGCATCCCGCCGCCAACTTGTGTTGGTATCCGCATCCCGCCGCGAACTCGTTTCCGAATCCGGCAGGTGGGAGTTACATATTGCGCCGCTTTTGGGCAAGTGTCAACTTGCAAAAATCAAGAATCTGCAAGTTATGGAGCTGCGCAGCGCACTGGAGCGCAAAGGGTTAAGCCCCCAGAGCGTTACACACTGCCTTTCCCTGCTCCGGCGAGTCTTGCGCCGAGCCGTCGAATGGGAATTTTACCGGGGGCCTGTTCCCGTCTTCCGTATGCCGAAGTTTGACAATCGCCGCATCCGCTATCTTGACGAGAAGGAGTCAGCGCACCTTCTCCAAGAATTACAGGCCCGCTCTTCTCTCTGGCATGACGTGGCCCGCTTTGCCCTGCATACCGGCTTACGGGCGAGCGAAATCTACACGCTTCAACCGTTCCACATCGACAGAGCGGGGAAAGCCGTCAAAGTCTATGACGGAAAAAATTCCTTGAGCCGTGTCGTCCCGTTGAATCCCCAAGCATGGGTCACCGTCGAGAAATATCTCTTTCGCTTTCACTACGGCCTTCCTCTGTTTCAGGAAAAGGGAGAATTGCCGGAGCGGCACTATGGCATTTTTCGGCGGGCCGTCAGGGCGTGCGGCTTCAACGCCGGCATTTCTGATCGCCGTGAGCGTGTCTGTTTCCATACGTTGCGGCATACGTTCGCTTCATGGCTTGTGCAGCAGGGAACCCCCATTGCCCTTGTCCGTGAACTCATGGGACACAGGGACATCCGCATGACTATGCGCTACGCCCACCTTGCCCCCAGTCAGGGAGCCGTCGCCGTGGCAGCCCTGCCCTCGATCTAGCCCTCTTTTCCTGAAGTAAAAAATCCCCTCCCTTTTCCTTCCTTTGACGCTCTCGTGTCTTGAGGGGGAAGGGGGAGTATTTATTTCTTCCTGAATGATGTTCTCTATAAGGAGGGGGTAGGTATTTTGTGGCTACCCCCCTAGCTACTTTTTACCTACCCCCGACGATGTTTTCTGAATGGGATGGCCCCTTCGCTTCGCTCCGGGGAGCAAGGGCAGGGGGTGCGCATAACCGCGCATCATCCCCGCCAACTATCGTCGCGCCGGCCACGTCCGCTTGTGCAGCTCCGTGCGGCTTCGCCGTACTCGCTTCCGCGCTCCCGCGTCCCGCTCCTCAAGTTGTCATGGATGATTCCCCCTCCCTCCCAGAGCCTCTCTGCGGGCTTTGCCCGCTGCGCGTTGAACACGCCTTGTCACTTATGAAAGCCGTGTCCAACGCGCATAAGGACAAAACTCCAGGGAAGAAAACGGCTTTGACCCCTTTCCTCAAACACGCTAAAAACAGACAGGAGGCCCGACATGACTACCACGACCTTTGACAGCCTTGGTTATGTAAGAAAGCTGGAAGAGGCCGGATTTACCCGGCAGCAGGCCGAAGCGCAGGCCGAAGCCATGCGCGAACAGCTTGAAGCGCAGCGTGCCGCCCTGCAAAGAGAGCTGGACAAGTACGACGAAGCAAGCCGCCGCGAACTTGCCACCAAGGGCGACGTGCAGGACGTGCGCCTTGAAATTGAAAAGGTTCGCGCCGAAGTGGAGAAGGTCAAGTATGATCTGCTCAAGTGGCAGATCGGCGGCTGGCTGGCTCTTGCGGCCATCATGGCGAAGGGGTTCGGCTGGCTCGGCTTCTAACGCTCCCATATCCAGCGCAGTAATCCCCGCACCAGAGATTATCTGGGGCGGGGATTTTTTGTTGTGATAGAGATACGGCCCCTTCCGGCCATACATGCAAGTATACAGCCTCTTGCAGAGTCCCCTAGACAAAAAAACAGCCGTTTCCAGAATCTTCCAGCCATCTACAGAAATTCATGGAGATTTTACGGAATGTTCCGGCATCTTCCAGCATATTGAAAAAACTGTCTGGAATCGTCTACGGTTGTCTGTGAAAAAAAGAAGGCAGGACATGTAAAGTGCCAGCACTTTACGCCCTGCCCCTCATGCGCCGGGGAGGCTTGGCTTACTCGCTACGCTCGACGCAAGAAAAAACGGAGACTCGAATGCCTGTCAAAAAACCGCAGTTGCCGGCGGCACAAAGAAGAAAGGCTGTTCTGACAGCCTATGTCACGGAAGACGAGTACGCGCGGATCGTGGAGTCCAGCGAAAAGGCGTGCATGACCGTTTCCGAGTTCGCACGCAGGGTTTGCACCGGAGTAAAGATAGAGAGCCGGGAGGATCAGAAAGCCCGCCTGGAACTCCTGAAGGTGAACGCCGATCTGGGCAGGCTTGGCGGCCTGCTGAAACAGGCTCTTGCCGAAGGGCACAGCAAAAGCGCCGTCATCGGCCTTCTGCATCAAATAGACGTTGTTCAAGCGGAACTTAAGGAGAAGGTCAGGGCGCTATGAAAGCGACGAAAAGAGATGGGATTGTGCGCTATATCGAGGCATATGTCGAATGGTGGGAACGCAACCGGCTGAAGGTCTGGGCGCTGGCCATGCTGATGGTTCCCCTGCTGGCCTTTGTGGAGGTCTACGCGGACAGTCCGCTGATTTCTTGGCTCATGGGCTGGAGCTGGCTGTTCCCTTTCTGGCGTCCCTGAATCGCTTGCCAAGAGGCGCGGGAATGGCTACGGTTTGCGCCCCCCCGTATTACACGACTGCCACGCAGGTTATATTTTCGACCCCGTATCTGTTTGCGCCAGATACGGGGTCAACTGCTACATAGCGTCAGACGTCAGCAGCAGGACGAGTATCAGCGCGAAAAACGCGATCAAAAATAGACGCGACATGGCTGATACCCTCCTTTACTCTTGCGGGAGTCATGCGCCGTGCCGACGCTCGGAGGGCAGCCGTGCAAAAACTGTATAGCAGGCGCGTGCCCAGCTCGCAACGACAAAGGCGCTTCCGGCAAGGCGACGTCTGCCGCCAACAGTCTACCCGGAACTGTTTGCCGTTGTGGGGGCGCGAACGCCCGATTTTCGGGGGCAATTCCTGCGCGGGCTGGATACGGGACGCAGCGTCGGGGAACGGGTTCAGGATACCTTCAAATCGCACGCCCACGGCCAGCCCGCGCATACCCATTCCTGGAACGGCCAGTTGGCCAGCACGGCTTTGACGGGCACTACTGCATCACAGACTATCCGCGACAACCACACGGGTATCGAGGGGAGCGGCGATGTGTCTGTTGTGACGTCTGTCAGTGGCGAAGGTGTTTCCTACACAAGATCATTCACAACCATGGCATATCAGGAACGCGTTGTACCAAGCGTTTCAGTTGCAGGGAATTTGTCTAATGGTAC
>CAJMRA010000058.1 GCA_905215675.1 uncultured bacterium
AGGGGGAGGGGAACCCCCCTCTCGCGCGAGCAGAGGGGGTTCCCCTCCCCCCGGACAGTCTCCCCGGACACTCCCCCGCTCCGCTACGCATCGGGAGGAACGACGGCGATATCCTGCCCGGCGGCCCAGAGGCCGATATCTTCCCGGCGTATGGCCGCCGCCATGAGTTCGGGGAACTTGTCGGGCGTACAGGCAAAGGAAGGTATGCCGAGGGAGGCGAGCCGCGCGCCGAGGTTCCTGTCGAAAGAGGGCGCGCCGTTGTCGCTCAGGGCCAGCAGGACAATCACGCACATGCCGGACGCCTTCATTTCCGCCGCCTGCCGCAGAAGCGCGCCCGCGTCGCCGCCTTCGTACAGATCGGAAATCAGGACGAAAATGGTATTGCGCGGTTCCCTGATGCACTGGCGGCAGTAGGTCACGGCGCGATTGATGTCCGTGCCGCCGCCGAGCTGG
The DNA here is from genome assembly GCA_905215675.1 of uncultured bacterium. Classification (GTDB taxonomy): domain Bacteria; phylum Desulfobacterota; class Desulfovibrionia; order Desulfovibrionales; family Desulfovibrionaceae; genus Desulfovibrio. The sequence continues at coordinate 454 of CAJMRA010000058.1, forward strand.
ACGCCGAAAAGGATATCGACGGGATCAGTGCAGATATCCGTCAGGTCCGCCACTTCGGTATCGAACAGGACGACCCGCGTCGCCGTGGACGGCAGGGACGCCATGACCGCGCCGTAGATTCCGGCATAGACAATGGATTCGGCCATGGAACCGCTCTGATCGATGCACAGCACAACTTCCCGCTGCACGCGGCGGGACTTCCGCCCGTAGCCGATCAGGTTCCGGGGAATGATTGTGTGGTATTCCTCCTGCCAGTAACGGAGATTGGCGCGGATGGTGGCGTTCCAGTCTATTTCCGCATAACGGGGGCGACGGTTGCGCGTCGAACGATCCAGCGCGCCGGTCACGGCGCTGCGCAGGGGCTCCTCCAGCCGCCGCATCAGCTCCTCCACGACGGAACGCACAACCTGCCGGGCCGTGTCCTTTGTTTCCTCGGGAATGACGGCGCTCAGGGCCATGAGTTCCGTCACAAGCCGGACGTCCGGCTTGATGGACGCCAGCAGTTCGGGATCGAGCAGCAGGGACTTGAGATGCCGCCGTTCCAGCGCGTCCTGTTGCAGCACCAGCGCCGTGGACTCGGGAAAATAGGCGCGGATGTCGCCGAGCCAGCGGCTCACGGAAGGCGCGGAATCTCCGTAACCGCCCCGCCGGTCCTGTTTGTCCTGTTCATAGACGAAGGCCAGCGCCGCGTCACGCTTGCGATCCTCCGCCGAAAGCGGACAGGCGCACACGTCCCCGAGAATCAGCCGCCAGCGGCGTACACGTTCCCCCGCCTCGTTCATTGCGACACCTCCTGCAAACCAAGTATGCGCCGGGACAGCGGAGACAGCGCTCCCGAAACCGCCGGAACGGCTTCCTCCGCCTGCGGGACGGCGACCGGGGCGACGGCCTCCGCCGCCGCATCAACCGCCGCATCGGCGGCTTCCGCTTCCCGCCCGGCCCGTTCGCCCAGCGCGCGGCGCTCCGCCCGCGGCGCGTCGGCAAAGATGCGCCGCAGCAGGGGCGCCGCATGCAGGAAGGCGTCTTCCGAAAGCCCCACGAGCCAGGAATCCACCACCTGCCAGAGAACGGCGTCATGCAGCAGAATCAGCGTATTGTTCTCAAGAAAGCCCGTCAGCCAGTCCGCGCCGTGTTCCGCTTCCTCCCCCGGAGAAAGCGCGCACGCCAGTTCCCGCGCCACGTCCTCCGCCGACATGCGGCGGGCGTCGAGGAGCAGACGCACGGACAGCCCCCGCAGCAGGGGATGCACGGCCCGCCATTGGACAAGCCGGAGCAGGGTCGCAAGCCACGACTCGAAATAGTCGCCCGTGTCGAGCAGCCGCAAGGCGGTATGCGCCTCCACGATGACCCCGCCCAGCGTGCGGGCCGGTTCCGTCTGGATGTTCGCGCAGGCCCACGGCAGGGACGGCAGACAGCGCGGCAGCAAACCGGCAAGCACGCTCTCGACCATGCCCCGATCGAACTGACGCACGCCGCCGTAGCGCAGCACGTCCACAAGCGGCGGCACAGCGGCCAGCAACTGCCGGCAGTCGCGGCTTTGCGCTGATTTGTCTTCCAGCGTCCGCAGCAGGGGCGGCAGCAGATCCGGCAGATTGACGTACAGGGTCTTTTCAAAAAGACGGGCGATATCCGCCGGTTCCGCCTCCGCGGCGCGTTCGGCCAGCAGGGAGGCCAGCGCCTGCGGGACGTCCTTGCCCCGGCGTCCGGCCCGCACCACGGCAAGCGCCACGTCGGGCGTCCAGCAAAGACGCCACGCTTCCCTGAAGGTGCCCGTACTGCGCCCGCGCACGGTATCGACGGCGCAGAAACCGATCTCAAGCAAATCCAGACGATGCAGAAAGACGCTGCGTTCCGCATCCAGCGGCTTGCGCAAATCAAGGACGAGGGATTTCTCCTCGGCGGTGAACGGAATCCGCAGACGCCTGCCCTCGCGATCAATGTCCCGTTGCAGGGGCGCGGCGGGCGCGTCCGGGGGCAGCGTGCCCACGGCCTCGCCCACAAAGAGCTTGCGCCGGACCAGTTGCAGCGCCAGATCATCGCCCATGCAGACCGTCGCGCTCAGGGCCTCGTGCAGCTCGGCCAGACCGGGAAGCGATCTTCCCCGCAGCCCGGCAAGCCCTTCCGCCAGACGCACGCTTTCAATCAGGTGCGCCGGAGAACAGTCCAGCCCTTCCTCCCGCAAGAGACGCGCCGCCCGGTGCAGCCAGCGCGCCGTGCGATCCGGCGACGTGCCGTAGCGCCAGAGAAATTCGTACCACGCCGGAGAGGCGACGCCCGCCGCGTAGCCGTCCTCCACGGCAAGATTGACGTAGCTCCAGAGCGACCAGGTGGCATCCACCTTTTCCCGGGGCAGGCCCTTGAGCAGGGCCGCGTCCTCCTTTGCCGGGGGCATGTTCTCCAGCGCGGGCACATGCCACGCCCCGCAGATCACGGCAATCCTTTCGTGCGCCTCCTTCCGCGCCCGGCGCAGACAGGCGCGCATGGCGGCCTCCCGCAGGGCTTCGCGCTGTGCCCGCCGCCCCTGTGCCGGAGGGGTCTGCTCGCGCAGTTCGCGCATCATGAGGGCCACGGCCTCGAACAGATCCGTACCGTCCCGCCGCTCCTCCACCAGCGCGGACCACCACGCCTCGCCGTCCTCGTATCCGGCCAGCCGTCCGAGAGTCTGGAAGGGATCGAGGCGCAGCAGCTCTTCCGCGTCGTCGCCGTTCTCCGGCGCGGGAAGCGGGTCCGCCGCGCCGCAAACGGAACCGTCCTCAGCATCGGCGACGGAATCCTCCGCGTCGGCATCCGGGAGGGCGTCCGTATCGACATCGGGGGCGGCATCCGGGGCGGCGTCCCCGCCGCCTTCCGCCCCGGCGCGGGCATCTTCCTCCTCCCACGACTTCTCCAGCGCCAGGAGCTGCGCGAACGGCAAATCCATGCAATGCAGCGGAATCCCCTTCCGCACGGCATATTGCACGGCCTGCCATTCGGGAGAAAAGGCGGCATAGGGATAGAACGCCGCCCGACCGGGATCATCCCGCGCATACAGCAGCAGGGCCACCGGCGGTTCCATGCCCTCGCGGGCAAAGGCGAACAGCCCCTCCCCTTCGGGCGGTCCCTCAAGCAGCAGACAGTCCGGCTCCCACTCTTCCAGCGCCCGGCACAGGGCCCGCGCGCATCCCGGCCCGTGATGCCGTATGCCGAAAATACGTACCTCGGCGGCCATGCCCGCTACTCCGCATCCCGGCAGGCCAGGTAGATGTCCTTCCATTCATAGTGCTGCTTCACGACCTGTTCGAGATACTCCTTCCAGACGACGGCGTCCTGCACGGGGTCCTTGACGACGGCCCCGACCAGACTCGACGCCACGTCCCGGGCCTGTACGCGCCCGTTGCCGAAGTGCGCCGCCAGCGCCATACCGTTGGTCAGCACGGAAACCGCCTCCGCCGGACTCAGCGAGCCGGAAGGCGTCTTGAGACGCAGCTTGCCGTCCTCGGTGCGCCCCTCGCGCAATTCCCGGAAAATGCGGACCACGCGCCGCACTTCCTCCAGCGCCGGAGGTTCCGCGGGCAGGGCGAGATTCCGCCCCATTTCCGCGACGCGCCTGCTCACGATGGTTGTTTCCTCCTCTTCCGTTGCCGGAACCGGCAGCACCACCGTATTAAAACGCCGTTTCAGGGCGGCGGACAGCTCGTTGACGCCCTTGTCCCGGTTGTTGGCCGTGGCAATGATGTTGAAACCGCGCAGGGCCTGCACTTCCTCGCCCAGTTCGGGAACAGGAAGACTTTTTTCGGAAAGGATGGAAATCAGCGTGTCCTGCACGTCCGCCGGAATGCGCGTCAGCTCTTCCACGCGCGCAAGACGGCCCTCCTGCATGGCCCGCATGACGGGACTCGGCACCAGCGCGTCGAACGACGGCCCGTGCGCCAGCAGTTCCGCATAGTTCCAGCCGTAGCGCAACTGTTCCTCGCCGGTTCCGGCCGTGCCCTGCACAATGCGCGTGGAATCGCCGCTGATGGCCGCGGCAAGATGCTCCGAAACCCACGACTTGGCCGTGCCCGGCACGCCGTACAGCAGCAGCGCCCGATCCGTGGCCAGCGTGGCCACGGCCACTTCAATCAGACGGCGCGAACCGATGTACTTGGGGCTGATCTCGAAACCGTCCTCCAGCGTGCCGCCCAGCAGATAGGTGCAGACAGCCCACGGGGACAGCTCCCAGTGTTCGGGACGCGGGCGCGTATCCTGCTGCCTGAGGGCCTCCAGCTCCCCGGCATAGAGCTGTTCGGCATGCCGACGCAGGAACGCGCTTTCGGGCGTTTGATTTTCCATGATCGTTCTCCTCCGCTAGGGTATGTTGGCACTAGAGCAATTTCAGTTTGCAACCTGTTGCGTTTCAAATCATACGGCCCGTCGTTTCGCGGAAAAAACAAGGCCCCCGGCGCGCCTGTACGGGAGGACGCCGCGCCTCGGGGACGTTGCCCTTCCCCGCTCAAACCTGTTCTTCCCGCGCGCGAAACCGGCGTATATCCTCAAGTTCCTGCCGCATCTTCACGAACAGGGGCATATCCGCATCCGGCAAGGCCGACCGCAACGCCTGCTCAAGCCCCTCCAGCAGCTCCAGCGGCATTTCCCAGGCGGCATGAAAAAGAAGGGACAGACCGTGCGCCCCCCGGAATTCCCGGCACGTCCACACCTCAAGATCGGCGGGGAGGCCGTCGCGCTCCTCATCGCCCCACAACGCCGAAATGGCCCGCAGCCTCATGGAGTTGAAATAGACGTCCTTCCTCGTGCCGATCTCCGCACGCAAGGCTTCCGCCCGTCGGCCGATGACCCCCACATAGTCGCTCCAGAGTTCACGCGGCACCGGGAAACGCGCATACAGCAGCATCGGCGCGGCCAGCGCGTCACAGACCCTGGAATTGGCAGGGGCCCCGCCCCCCAGCAGCCGGGACAACCAGCCCTCGACCTCTTCCCGCGGCAGCATGACGGCCGCAAGCGTGCCGAACAAATGCAGACCGGAGGGAACGCTCTCGCCCGCTCCCGCCTCCAGCGCCGTCTCCAGTCCGGCGCGCAGCCAGTCCTTTCTGTCCTCCAGAAAGATGCGCGTCGTCAGCGGCGCCAGCAGGGGCTTGCCCATGAGGAACGACAAAAGCCCCTTGCAGTCCCTGCCGCTTCGGGCAAGCCATACGTCAAGGGGGCAGATCGTCAGACAGACGTCCTCCGGCAGGCCCTCCGTCCATTCCTTCTGCGCGTCTCCCGGCTTCAGCGCAAGCGTCCCGCCTTTCCAGACAAAAATATCCCCGGCGGCCAGCTCCCGGGCAAAATCGCTTTCCGGCAGCAGGCTCAGCAGCATCCTTGCCGGATGTATCCCGGAAGCGTCGTATTTCTTGCGGCTGCATTCTTCCAGAAGAGGAATATCTTCCGCCGACAAACCGCTCCGCAAGGCGTACAACAACTTTTTGTTCCGCGGGAACTGCTTCCGCAGCAGCGGCTCGGCCAGTTCCCGCCCGGCCCGCGGATTCCGCTCCCGCAGCCGCCGCAGCAGCATACAGCGCGCCTCCGGCGAGGCCTCGTCCCACAGCGACAAATCCACCTCGCCGGACGGCTCCGCCGCGACGCCCGCGCAATCGGCAAGCAGCCGCAGCCATGCGGGATTGTCCCGGCAAAGCCGCGCTCCCGACCGTCCCAGAACCGGCAGTATTTCGTCATGACGCCCCGAAGCCGCCCACCGGACGGCCTCGGGCAGAAAAACACTCGGCAGACGCCTGCCGCGCCGATGCAGCCAGGACACTATCTCATACGGATAACGGGAAAACAGCTCTCCGGGACAGGGCCCCTCGGGAAGTTCTTCCTCCAGCGCCGGAGGAAGCTCCTCCCCCGGCTGCGGTTCCGCAAGTTCCAGAGTCCGCAGCGCGCTTATCCCGGACGCCAGCAGGCACTTGCGCGCCGCTTCTTCCCGCGGTTCGCCGTCCCCCCGCGCAGGAAGCGCCTCCAGCTCCCGCAGGACGGCTCCCGTCGGGGAAGCGTCCCCCGCAAGAGACCCCGCTCCCCCCTTGTCGGTCCCGACAATGCACAGGCGGGCAAGTTCATTGATGGCCATGGCTCTCCCCCTTCCGACGCCTTCCCTTCCCGGACATGCCGTCGTTGTTTCCCGGATGCGTCAGGGCGTGTTAACACTAGAGCAATTTCAGTTTGAAACGCTGCGCGTTTCAAACCATACGGCCTGTCGTTTCGCGGAAAAAGCGCGGTTTTTCCGCTCACTTTGGGCCGGGCGGCGCTGTGCCCGCCTCGCGCCTGACCTTTTTCAACGGTAAAACGCTCTATAAAAAGGTATCGACGGGGTCCTCGCGCACCCAGGCAAGCGCCCCCTCCCGCCATACCCGCAACGGCACAAAGGCGCTCCCGTTCCATTCGCCGAAGCAGTTCACAGGACCCGTCAGCGAAAGCGCATGCATTGCCCAGGCATCCGGCCCGGCGCACGACACAACAACGGGCATGACCCGGCCGTCCGCCGTCACGATCCGCGCCGCGCCTTCGCCGTCGCAGCGCACGCGCACGCCGGAACACGACAGCGGCCAGCGCCACAGCCAGGGATTGGCGTTCACCATGTCCCGCGTCCGCCGCACGGCAAGCGCCGTCTCCGGCAGCGGCGGCGTCTCCGCCTCCGGCGCGGGCGCGAAATTCTCCGTCGGCAACGCGCGCTGGCGCACCGTTCCGGGATAAAAGGCAAGTTCGCCCGCAAAGAGGCTCCCCTCCGCAAAAACGCCGGAAAACCCCTTGTTCCGGGGGACATACTCCTGTATCAGGGCCGTTTCCCCGTCCGCGTTCCCCAGCCAGACGCGCCGCTCCCTGATGCGGCCGAAATCCTCCAGCGCCACGCCGAGAACCTGCCATATGCCCCCCCGGCGCGCGCCTCCGGCCAGCACCTGCTCCTTGTCCAGCGTGACGCCCAGCGCCAGAAACAGATCATGGCGCTCCGCTTCCGAAAGACTGTCGCGCCCCCGGAAGGCTTCCACCAGCAGCAGCAAACGCCCCATGAGGACCGTCAGGCGCGCAAGCGACGCCTCGTCCCTGCGCTCCCCGTAATATTTTTCCATCTTCTCAAGCACAAGCGCCGGACCGGAAAGCTGCGTATCCACAAGCCGCCTGCTCAGGTCCTGCAACCATGCCGGCTCCACCCCGTGCCGCACGGCGTCGATCATGCGCCCGTACAGCACGTCCATCCCTTCCGTCATGAGCGGCAGATGCGCTTCCACCCGTTCCGCAAAGGACGCGCTTTTCCTTCCGCCCTTCTGCCCGCTCTTCTTTCCGCCGCCGTCCGCGGTTCCGGCCGTCTTCGCCGTCCCGCCGGCCTGCCGCTGTCTGCGTTTCTCCCGCCATTCCTTTGCCCAGTCGGGACACTCGCCGCCCAGGGGCCCGCCGTTCGCCGCCCGCAGGAACAGCAGCCCCAGCACATGCTTGCAGGGAATCTTGCGGCTCGGGCAGGAACACTTGAAACCGATCTCCGGCTGCGACGCATCCACGCGCACCTGATACGGCCTGCTGCCGCTTCCCTTGCACAGCCCCCACAAATAGCCGTCTTCCTCGCCGGTCTCCAGCCAGGATGACGGCTTCGACAAGCCCCGCCCCGAACTCACGGACGACGCATCGGGCGCAAGGCTCTCTATTTCCTGTTGCGAAAACTCCATGACGGTCCCCCGGCCAGACTACTTTTTTTCAAAATTACGTAAATTGTTCATCGATGCAAGCCCTTCCGCCGCCCGCTTCTCCTCCTCCGCCGCATGCCGCCCGCCTTCAGCCGAAAAACTTTATAACGTATCGTCATTATTTTGCTTTCTGTTGTTTCATTTTTGCAACAGTATTGAAAAAACTTGCAGCTTGTATACACTCGCGTTTCAAAAGATGGGACGGCGGGATTTCCTGCCCGCCAAAGGCTTGCCTTTTCACCGGACGCCCCTGTCAGCCCCGATGAAAAAGGTTGTGCAAATCCAGGCCTGCCGAAAAAACTTTTTTGCGGGACAATACGTTTTTCATGCCTTGACATCCCTTGGTATCCCAACGTGTTTTCAGTACGGCCGCCATTCCCGGCCCCCCACAAAAAATCCATTGCAATATATGCAGGCAGACGAAAAACGGAAGTGACCTATGAGCTTTTTCAAGATGCTGCTTCGCAACGCCAAACTTGTGCAGTCATGGAGTTCCTCGGCGGGCGTCGGCCTCTGGGATGTGGAACTCTTCAACGGCGACCCCATGTCTCCCAAAAGCCGCTGGACCTGGTCCGCGGAATTTCGCCGCCTCCTCGGCTTCACCAGCGAGGAGGAATTCCCCGATGTGGTGAACTCCTGGACCGATCGCCTGCATCCCGAAGACAAGGACCGGACCTTCGCCGTTTTCGGCGAAGCCCTGCAAGGCAAAACGAATAACTACGACGTGACCTATCGTCTGCGCATGCGCGACGATTCCTATCGCTGGTTCCGGGCCACGGGCGGCGTGACCCGCGACGCGAACGGCAAGCCCGTCCGCGCCTGCGGCTCGCTCATGGATATCCACGAAAGCCATGAGCGCGAGGAACTGCTGGAACTGTGGAACACCGCGGCGGGCGTCGGCCTCTGGGACGTCGTCCTGTTCAACGGCGATCCCATGTCGCCCCAGAGCCGCTGGACCTGGTCCTCGGAATTCCGCCGCCTCCTCGGCTTCACCAGCAAGGAGGAATTCCCCGACAAGGTCAACTCCTGGACCGATCGTCTGCACCCCGACGACAAGGCCCAGACCTTTGCCGTCTTCGGCGAGGCCCTGCAAGGTAAAACCGACAACTACGACGTGACCTATCGTCTGCGCATGCGCGACGATTCCTATCACTGGTTCCGGGCCACGGGCGGCGTGACCCGCGACAAGCACGGCAAACCCGTCCGTGCCTGCGGCTCGCTCGTGGATATCCAGGAAGTGGAAGAAAACAAGGCCCGTATTCGCGCCACCGCCAGCCAGCTGGAAGCCACGGCCAAAACGCTTTCCTCCGCCGCCAAGAATCTGTCGGAGTATATTTCACAGTCCGAACAGAATGCCACGCAGCAGGCAAACCGCTCCATGTCCACCGCCACGGCCATGGAGGAAATGAACTCCACCATGCTGGACGTGGCCAAAAACGCCGATCAGGCCTCCAAAGCCTCGGCCTCCACACGCACCAAGGCGGAAGCCGGAGAAGCCATCGTCCACAAGGCCATCAGCGGCATTGAACTCGTCCGGCAACAGGCCCTCAAGCTCAAGACCGATATGAGCCAGCTGGACAAAAGCGCCAAGGCCATTACCCAGATCATGGGCGTCATTTCCGACATCGCGGATCAGACAAATCTGCTGGCGCTCAACGCCGCCATCGAAGCCGCCCGCGCAGGCGAAGCCGGCCGCGGTTTCGCCGTCGTCGCCGACGAAGTGCGCAAACTGGCGGAAAAAACCATGGCGTCCACAGCCGAAGTGGACAAGGCCATCGTCGATATCCAGACCAGCACCGGACAAAGCATCACGCAGGTGGACAGCGCGGCCAAAGCCATCGACGACGCTACCGTCCTGATCAACCAGTCCGGCGAAGCCCTCCAGGAAATTGTGCGCATGGCGGACGTTACCGCCGATCAGATGGGAGCCATCGCCACCGCCGTGGACGAACAATCCTCCACAAGCGAAGAAATCAATCACTCCGTCTCCGAAATAAACAGCATCGCCGGACAAACCGCCCAGGCCATGCAGGAATCCGCCCAGGCCGTGACGGAACTCGCCAACCAGGCCTATGCCCTCGAAAAACTCGTGGAAGAAATAAAAGACTAACCTCTCGTTTTTTTGGGGGAGGGGGGACCCCTTTTGCTCGCGCAAAA
>CAJMRA010000059.1 GCA_905215675.1 uncultured bacterium
GGCGCTGTGCCGCCGCCTCGCGTTTTCACCTTTTTCAAAGGTGAAACGCTCTAATCCCCCAGCGCACGCAGCTGAAAGCGCATCATTCCGTCCCGGGGCGTCATCTCGTAGACGAGCGTTTCGCTCACGGTATTGACGCGGGGTTCATGGGCGAACATGAGCACGCGGGCGCGGAATCCCGCCCGGTACTCCTGCATGCCTATCTGCCGTTCGGCGGAAACAATCACATCGTCGCCGGGCTGGCAAAGGCGGGCGGCCGCGCCGTTGAGACAGACGACGCCGCTGCCGCGTTCGCCGGGCAGCACGTAGGTGTCGAGACGCGCGCCGCAGTTCTTGTTCCAGACATGCACATATTCCAGCGGCAGCATGCCCGCGCGCTCCAGAATCTCGGTATCAATGGTAATGGAGCCGTGATAGTCCAGCTTGGCCTGCGTGACGCGCATGCCGTGGAGCTTGGCGGCCACCACCCGGACGGAACCGGTCGCCATCAGGGGTTCGTCAGGCAGACGCAGGGACATGTCGGTCACTTCCTGATCCGGGGCAAGGGTATGGGGCATTGCGCTTTCCTCCATGGTTTCAGCGACGGCGCAGGCCGCCATACGGCACTCGCGAAACGCGTCCGCCCCCTGTCGGGCCGGTTCGAACGCGCCTCGCTTGAAGCGCCGCGCTGTGAATGCTAGTAGTCTTTCTATCGCCGACGGTTCCCGCAGCGACCGCGACAGGCCGCAACCGAACCGGAAATCGTTTCCGCTGCGGAAGGCGCGCGGCGTCGCCATTGAAACCGGAGGGGTTCGGTGGCGGATTGTTCCACGTCTTCAGCCTTCAAAGGACGACTCATGAAAACGACCCGCCTTTTCCTTCTGGTGGCCCTTGTCTGCTTCGCGCTGATCGGCGGCGCGCTGTATCTGCTGCGCTCCCCCGCGCCCGAACCCGCGCCGCAACCCGAAGTTCCCCCCGTGTACGAAACGCACTGCACTCTCCGCAACGCGCTTCCCGAACCGCTGTGCGGGGAACCGGCCGCGCCCTGCCGGAAAATCCGCAACAGCAAGACCACGGAAATCGATCTTGACGAAAGCTTCATGACCCTGAATCTCGTGCCGGAAGAAACCCTGCAACTTCTTGAACAACGGAACGGCTGGGCACATGTGCGCGTCATTGAACCCGACTGGCTCCGCGACAGTCATCAGGGCTGGGTACCTCTCGATCGCCTGACCTGTCGTCAGGTGGACGTCACTCCCCGGCCCGCGCCCGCCGCGACTCCCGAAAAGCCCTAAACAAACTCTCGCCGGAACCCTTCCCGGCGACGCGATCGGCTGTCCGTCGCCGCCGGGGAGGGTTTTCCACGCGAACCGGGCGGCGCTGTGCCGCCGCCTCGCATTTTCTCTTTTTGCAAGGATAAAACGCTCTATACCGGCAGGTAAGACGCGCGTTCTGAATTTCGCTTTCCAGACGCATCTGCGCGAGATGCAGAGCATCCTTTGTTGCGTCGTCGCCGGAACGTCCCGCCTTGCGTCCGCGCAATATAGCCTGTTCGCGCCGCGCGGTCAAAACGACGCTCGCGGAGTTCCCCCCTTCCGGCGTCTCTCGCCGCTTTACGAATGCGCCGTTCTGGCCTACCATGGCCGGGCGTGCGGCATGTGAAATCCGGGATGCCGCGAAGGAAAAGGAAAGCATGAAAAAACCGCAGTTGTTGATGGGTCCCTTGGCGCTGGCGCTTCTGGGCATGGCCTTCTGTTTGTGGAGCGCCTTCGGCAATGACATCAATTTTTGCGTGACGGCGGGCTGTTCGCTCTATCAGGACTTTTCCATCGGCGGCGTTTCGCTCTGGTGGCTGGGCACGACGGCCTTTGCCGGGCTGTTCCTGCTGGCGCTGGTGGGCGCCAGCGCATGGGGCGTCGTCTTTTCCGCCCTGGCGCTGACGGGCGACGTGGCCCTGCTGCTGCTGATGGTCTTCACGGCGCCGTGCATCAGCTGTCTGGTGGTCGCCGTTTTCTTTGCGCTGTCGTTCTGCGCCTTCCGCCGCGCCTATGCGGACGAGGAACGCCGCGGCGCGCAGCGGACGTCCGTCCTGCTGCTGATCTGGCTGGCCCTCTTTCTGGTCAATGTGGGCGTGGCAATACGCTCTCAGAACGATGTCTGGGCCATCAACGAACTTGCGCCCAACGAGGAAGGCAACATCGCCCCGTCGGTCCGCATGTTCTTTTCGCCGTCGTGTCCCTCCTGCCGTCAGGGCGTGGACATTCTCTCCGGCAAGGTGGACGTGGGCTTCTACCCCGTCACCGAAAGCCCCGAGGACCTGATCAAGATTCTTGCCATGCGCAAGCACCTCGACGAGGGGCTGAGCATGGCCGAGGCCCTGGCGCAGGCCCTGAAGGCCACGCGGGAAGACGTGAGCCTCTGGACGCCGGACGCCGTCTGGCTGCGTTTTCGCCTGCTGCGCAACAAGGCGCACATCTTTCTTGCGGGTTCCCGCACCATTCCCTTCTTTGAATATCACGGGCTGCCGTCCATGCTGGTACGGCAGGCGAAGCGGGCGGCCTCGCCCGCCGCGGGCGCGACAACGTCGGCCGGAACCCATACGCCGCCCCCCGGCTCCTGGGACGGCACCGGCGCGGAACCGGCGTTTCTGAACGACGACCCCATTGCCGGGCAGTGCGGCAACGGACGCCCCTGCCCCTAAGTCATGGGTTGAGCGTTCAAACAATTTCCGGCTATTGACGAACGTTCGACTTATCCTTTATGTAGGATAGCTTTTTCGCGCAGTATTGCGTTACAAATTTCCCGAAAGCCCGGACGGACACAAGCGGAACGCCGGGAGGAAACGCGCCTGCCGCGACATGCCCGGAACCGGTCGCCGTGAGAAAATATCCTGCAAATCCGGCTGGAAAACTCTTCGGACATCGGCAACGACGGGAGGGAACGCCTCCCGCGTCGGCGTACAAGAGGGGTCTTCGCCCCGCAACAAGTGGACACAAGATGAACGCACTTTTTCAGGATCAGCGCGACGAAATCGTCAATGCGTGGACGGACGCGGTATTCAATACCTATGCGCTCGAAACGACGGGCTTTCTGCGGACGCAGAACGATCCCTTTGCCAATCCCGTGGCGCACATGACGCGGGAGGCGGCGGGCGTGGTGTACGACGCCGTGGCCGGGGAGGACGTTGACCCCGCGCAGGTCAAAAAGGCCATCGACCGTTTTGTGAAATTGCGCGCGGTGCAGGACGGGACGCCGGGGCAGAATCTGGGCGTCTTCCTGCTGCTCAAGCCCATTCTGCGCAAGATGGTGCTGCCGCGCTGTTCCGGTTCGGACGCGCTCACATCCTACTATCTTGAAGCCGAGTCACGCCTCGACAGCGTCATGCTGCTGGCGTTCGACATGTATACGGCGGACCGCGAAACCATCGCGGAATCCCGCATCAAGGAAATACGCAACCAACACGCCCAGCTCGTGCGCTGGGCGCAAAAGGTGGGAGGCAGCCCGCTCAACCCGGCGGGCAAGGAATAACACTCTTTGCAAGAGAGGTAGGGAATGTTCGCTTCTTTGCTGGTGGTGGCGATCATCGGGGCCATTGCCTGGGCGGGATCGGCCGTTGGGCTTGGCGTCCTGTTCGGTGTAGTGCTGCCCTATGTGGCCGTAGCCGCCTTCTTTGTCGGCGTCATCTGGCGCATGGTGTACTGGGCAAAATCGCCCGTGCCGTTCGCGATCCCCACGACGGGCGGTCAGGAACGGTCGCTGGACTTTATCAAGCAGGCCAAATGGGACTGCCCCACGACCACGTGCGGCGTGGTGCGCCGCATGTTCCTGGAAGTGGTCTTCTTCCGCTCCCTGTTCCGCAACACCTGTGCGGACGTGCGGGAATTCGACGAGATCAACAACGGGCCCCGCACCGTCTATTTCTCGTCCAAATGGCTGTGGGTCTTCTCGCTGCTGTTCCACTACTGCTTCCTGCTGGTCTTCATCCGTCACTTCCGCTTCTTCATGGACCCGGTGTGCCCGGTGATCACCTGGATTGAAACCATCGACGGCATCATGCAGGTGGGCACGCCCCGCTTCTACTGGACGGGCGGCCTGCTGCTGTGCGCCCTGCTCTTCCTGCTGGCGCGCCGCGTGTGCAACCAGCGTCTGCGCTACATCTCGCTGCCCAACGACTATTTTCCGCTGTTCCTGCTGATCGGCATCGTGGGCACGGGTATCTGCCTGCGCTACTTTGATAAGACCGACATCGCGCAGGTCAAGGTCTTCATCATGGGTCTGGTGCACTTCGCCCCCGTGAGCGCGGACGGCATCAACGCCCTGTTCTTCGTGCATCTCACGCTGGTGAGCGTGCTGCTGATGTACATCCCCTTCTCCAAGCTCATGCACATGGCGGGCGTTTTCTTCAGCCCCACGCGCAACCTGCCCTGCAACACGCGTGAAGTGCGCCACGTCAACCCCTGGAATCCGCCCAAGCAGTTCTACACCTACGCCGAATATGAGGACGCTTTCCGCGACGCCATGGCCGAAGCCGGTCTGCCGCTGGAAAAGCAACCCGAAAAGGCCGCTGAGTAAGGAGTCGCCAAAATGGCCAAATTGCCTACGCCTCAAGAACTCGTGGCCAGCCGCCCGGATTTTCCCGGGCAGGACTGGCTTGACGTAAAGCCCCAGTTCACGCCCGGCAGCTACTGCTACCCGGCCAAGAAAGAGACCATGGAGCTGCTGCACATGCCCAATCCCCACGATTGGGACCCCTCGGCCGAAGACTGGAATCTGCCCGAAGACTGGGAAAAGATTCTCTGCGACGCCTTCGCCGACCGCCTCGCAAAGCATCGCTCCCTCAAGCTCTTCATGGATATCTGCGTGCGCTGCGGCGCCTGCGCCGACAAGTGCCACTTCTTCCTGGGCACCAACGATCCCAAGAACATGCCGGTGCTGCGCGCGGAACTGCTGCGCTCCCTCTACCGCCGCGACTACACCATGCTGGGCAAGATTCTCGGCAAGAAGGTCGGCGCGCGCGGCTGGGACAAGGACGTGGTGAAGGAACTCTTCTACTACGCCTACCAGTGCACCGAATGCCGCCGCTGCTCGCTCTTCTGCCCCTACGGCATCGATACGGCGGAAATCACCGCCATCGTGCGCGAACTGCTGCACGAAGTGGGCCTCGGCATCCACTGGATCATGGACCCGGTGAAAAACTGCTCCTTCACGGGCAACCATCTGGGCATTCAGCCCCACTCCTTCGTGGAAATCGTCGAAATGCTCGCCGACGACTGCGAAACCATCACCGGCATCCGTCCCAAGACCCCCTTCAATGAAAAGGGCCACGAAATCCTTTTCATCACGCCTTCCGGCGACGTGTTCGCGGACCCCGGCATCTATACCTTCATGGGCTATCTGATGCTGTTCCACGAACTGGACCTCGACTATACCTTCTCCACCTACGCTTCCGAAGGCGGCAACTTCGGCTCCTTCACCTCGTTCAACATGGCGAAGAAGCTCAACGCCAAGATGTACGCCGAAGCCGAACGCCTGGGCGTCAAGTGGATTCTGGGCGGCGAATGCGGCCACATGTGGCGCGTGATCAACCAGTACATGGACACCTACAACGGCCCCACGCCCGCCAATATGCAGGTGCCCGTGTCGCCCATCACCGGCACGCGCTTCCAGCACGCCGCGTCCACCAAGATGGTGCATATCGCCGAATTCACGGCCGACCTGATCAAGCACAACAAGCTCAATCTCGATCCCAGCCGTAACGATCACATCATCACCACCTTCCACGACTCCTGCAACCCGGCGCGCGCCATGGGCCTGCTCGACGAGCCCCGCTACGTGCTCAAGGCCGTGTGCAACAACTTCGTGGAAATGCCCGAGAACACCATCCGCGAACAGACCTTCTGCTGCGGCGCGGGTTCCGGCCTCAATACCGAAGAAATCATGGAACTGCGCATGCGCTCCGGCATGCCCCGCGGCAACGCCCTGCGCTTCGTCCAGCAGAAATACGGCGTCAACCACATGGCCTGCGTCTGCGCCATCGACCGCGCCACCCTGCCGCCGCTGGCCGATTACTGGGCCCCCGGCGTGACCGTCAGCGGTCTGCACGAACTGGTGGCCAACGCCCTCGTCATGAAGGGCGAATGCAAGCGCACCATGGACCTGCGCCAGGAAGACCTGCCCAACGTGGAGCCGGATGAAACCGATACGCAGGTGGAGGGCCAGTAAATGTATAACGCCAAAGCTGTCATTGTCGGCATCATCATCTTCGCGGGCATCTTCTCCGCGCCGTTCTGGGTCAACTTCAACGGCACCCGGGACTACAAGCGCCCCGAACTCGTGCTGCCCAAGACGCCCAACGAAAAGGAATGCGTCGAGTCCGTCGACTTCATGCGGGCCAACCACATGACCCTGCTCAATGAATGGCGCGATCAGGCCCTGCGCAACGAAAACCGCGTCTACGTGGCCTCCAACGGCAAGAAGTGGACCATCAGCCTCCAGAACACCTGTCTGAAGTGCCACGAAAACTACACGGAATTCTGCGACAAGTGCCACGTCACCAACAATGTCGATCCCTATTGCTGGACCTGCCACATTCTTCCCAAGGGGAACAAGTAATGAACAACAGCAGAAGAAGATTCCTTAAGGTGGCGGGGCTTTCTGTATTCGCTCTCAGCAGCGGCGTGGCCGGCCTGGCCCATGCGCAGGTCGCCCCCGGCCGCTACGAGCGCGGCGCCGAGGCCCTCAAGGCCAAACGCTGGGCCATGGTCATTGATACCCGCGCCTTCAAGTCCGCCGACGAATACAAACCGCTCATCGAAGCCTGCCACGCCGCCCACAATGTGCCCAACATTCCCGGCAAGCAGGAAATCAAGTGGATGTGGCTCGATACCTACGACCACGCCTTCCCCGACGATCTGAGCGAACACCAGAAGCCGTCGCTGCTGCAGGCGCAGTTCCCCCTGCTCTGCAACCACTGCACCAATCCGCCCTGCGTGCGCGTCTGCCCCACGCAGGCCACCTACAGGATGGAAGACGGCATCGTCGCCATGGACTACCACCGCTGCATCGGCTGCCGCTTCTGCATGGCCGGCTGCCCCTACGGCGCGCGCTCCTTCAACTTCGTGGACCCGCGCAAGTACCTGTCCGATCCCGTGCCGAATCCCGCCTTCCCCACCCGCATGATCGGCGTGGTGGAAAAGTGCACCTTCTGCGCCGAACGCCTCGCCGTGGGCAAGATGCCCGCCTGTGTGGAAGCCTCCGGCGGACGCATCCTGTTCGGCGATCTCGATGATCCCTCGTCCAGCGTCCGCAAGGCCCTGGCCGAAAACTTCAGCATTCGCCGCAAGCCCAATCTCGGCACGCAGCCCGGCGTCTACTACCTCATCTAGGGAGAAAGGCCATGCTCGAAAAATTGCTTACCGGCCAGAAGCGCTATTATGCCTGGCTGCTGTTCCTGCTCGTCGTCATTGCCGCCTGCGGCTGTGTCTACCTGCAGCAGCTCAAGGAAGGCCTCTCCATCACCGGCATGAGCCGCGACGTGTCCTGGGGCCTCTACATCTCGCAGTTCACCTATCTGGTGGGCGTGGCGGCCTCCGCCGTCATGCTCGTGCTGCCCGCCTACTTCCATCACTACGTGAAGTTCAAGCGCATGATCATCTTCGGCGAATTCATGGCCATCTCGGCCGTCGTCATGTGCGCCCTCTTCATCGTGGTGGACCTCGGCCAGCCCCAGCGCATGCTGAACGTCATGCTCCACCCCACGCCCAATTCCGTCATGTTCTATGACATGATCGTGCTCGTGGGCTACCTCTGCCTCAACGCCATCATCGGCTGGGTCACCCTCGAGGCCGAACGCCACAGCGTGCAGCCGCCCAAGTGGATCAAGCCCCTCATCTATCTTTCCATCCTGTGGGCCTTCTCCATCCACACCGTGACGGCCTTCCTCTACGCGGGCATTCCCGGCCGCCATTACTGGCTGACCGCCATCATGGCCGCCCGCTTCCTCTCCTCGGCCTTCTGCTCCGGTCCCGCCATCCTGCTGCTGCTGGTCTTCATCGTCCGCCGCCTTACCGGCTTCAACCCCGGCAAGGAAGCCGTCAAGACCCTGGCGACCATCATCACCTATGCCATGTGCATCAACGTGTTCTTCTACCTGCTGGAAGTCTTCACCGCCTTCTACAGCGGCATTCCCGGCCATCAGCACCCGCTGGTGTTCCTCTTCGCCGGTCATGCCGGACACGTCAGCTGGGTGACCAGCTGGATGTGGGCCGCCGTCATCATGGCCGCCGCCTCCCTGATCATCCTCATTCCGCCCACGTGGCGCACCGGCCCCCTGCTCCCGCTGGCGCTGGTCATGCTCGTGGCCGCCTCCTGGATCGACAAGGGCCTCGGCCTGCTCATCGGCGGTTTCACCCCCAACATGTTTGAAACCATCACCGAATACATGCCCACCGGCCGCGAAATCGCCGTGGCCGTCGGCGTCTACGCCGTCGGCGCCCTGGTGCTCTCCCTCCTCTGGAAGATCGCCCTCGGCGTCAAGAAGGAAGTCGGCAACTTCAGCGACTAACGTCGCCGCCGCCTGATCCGCCTGTATGAGAACGCCCCGCCCCGCGGGGCGTTCTCTTTTTCAGGAGCCGCCCCGCCGCAACTTTCCTTGCGGTTTCCCTTCCCCCCAGGCCCCCCATCCTTTCCCCAGCGCGCTTTTTCCGCTCGCTTCGGGCCGGGCGGCGGCAAAAAACAAAGAAAGAACAGCGCTTGGGAAAGGCGGCACAAGGGCATTGCTTGACGCTGCTTTCTCGCGTAGGATACAAGCATAGATTCAGGACAGTGTGCCTGTGGAGGAAAACACCATGCAAAAACCGCTCAAGGACGCCATCACCATTTGTAAAACCATCTTGCGCAACGGCTATGACGCGCACATCATCAATGCGCCCCTGCATGAGCGGCTGTTGCCCAAGGCCAAACATCCCGCCGTCGATCTTGCCAGCGAAGCCGATACGGAAACCCTCTTCAAGCTGTTTCCCAGGGCCGAACGTCTCACCGAGGGACGCGCCATCGCCGGCATGGAGCAGGACGGCGTCCTCTACCGTTTTTATCCGCTGGTGGAAGAAGACTCCAGCCATCCCGAGCTTTCCCTGCTCCGCATAACGCCCACGCTCATTGAACAGCTCGACGACGAAGACCGCCGCACACTGCGCCTTGTGGGCTTCGGCGAACCCGAACCCACCAACGATCGCTACGAAGGTTTCCGCGACGTCAAGGACGGCGTCATCAGCCTTGTGGGTCTGCCGGACGAAACCCTGCGCCACAATTACCTGCTTGCCGTGCGCGCCCTGCGCTTTGCCGCCAACTTCGATCTGCCTATCGAGCCCAATACCTGGATGGCCATTGTCCGCGCCTCCACCCGCGTTCTCGACTATGCCTCCGACGCCGACATCATGGACGAATGGCGCAAGGTTTCCGCCGAGGCGCTCTATCGTTTCGTCCAGCTCATGTTTGACGCCCACATCCTCCAGGGCCTCATCCCCGAAGTGGCGGCCCTGACCTGCGTGCGCCAGAAACGCAACGAGAGCGGCGAGGAAGAAACCGTCTTCGCCCACACGCTCGCCTGCATGCGCCACTACCCCGAAGAGGATTTCCATTACGACTGGCTCGGCACCATGGCCATGATGTTCCATGACGTGGGCAAGCTCTATACCGGCGAATACGCCGGAGAGGAATGGTCCTTCTACCAGCACCACCGCGTCGGCGCCAAGGTCACCCGCAAGATCCTTCGCCGTCTCCATTTCAGCGCCGAAGACATCGACCTGCTTTCCCATCTGGTGAAGCATCACATGCACTTCAAGTTCATGCTCACCGACCGCGGTATCCGGCGCTTCAAGGCCCTGGACGAATATCCCCGCCTCATCGCCATGGCCCGCGCCGAGGTCAAGGCCCGCGACGGCAGCAGCACCTCCTTCAATCACAATATGAAATATCTGGAGCGCGCCGACACCCCCGAACAGATGCTCGAACCGCTCCTCAACGGCAACGAAATCATGGAAGCCACCCGCCTCAAGCCCGGACCGCTCGTCGGCATCATCCGCGACGCCCTGCTTCAGGCCCAGATCGCCGGGGACGTCACCGACGCCGACAGCGCCCGCCACTTCGTCTGCGAATACGCCAAAAAGGCCGGGTAGACTCTAAACCGTTCTTCTGGGGGGAAGGGAACCCCCTTGGCTGGCGCACAAGGGTGTTTCCTTCCCCCCA
>CAJMRA010000060.1 GCA_905215675.1 uncultured bacterium
TATCGAAGCGGGGATGACGTCCGTGCGGAGATCGTTATTCACAACACCGACGAGAGGGAAACCACCTTGTGCGCTAGCCAAGGGGGTTTCCTTCCCCCCAGAAGAACGATTTAGTGTCAACGCGCTCTAGCCGGAAACAGCGGCTTTCCGGCGGTGTTCCGCAGCCAGACGGGCACGCTGTTCCCGGTCGAGCAGACGCTGATTGCTGCTGCCGCGAAAGGTCAGCTCAAGATCGCGCAGCGCCTCCACGTAGGGACCGTCCACCAGCGTATCCACAAGTTCCAGCAGACGGCCGACAGAAGGCTCTGTCTGCGCCTTGTCCAGCAGTTCCTCGAAGGTGAACCCCGTATAGGCCATGACGTTCTTGCCCGCGGCATGCGCGGCTTCGGCAAGACTGCACAGGGGCTCGGCCTGAAGGAACGGCTCCCCGCCCGAAAACGTTATGCCCGCCAGAAGGGGATTTTCAAGAAACTGCCGCACGATGGACTCGGTATCCATGACGGTTCCCCCGTCAAGGGGATGCGTCCGGGGGTTATGACACCCCGGACAGGCGCGGATACAGCCCTGCGTAAAAATCACATAGCGCAGGCCGGGGCCGTCCACTATGGATTCCTCCACAATGCCGCTGACGCGCAAATCAGGCATGCTTCACCCTGTCGTGTTCCTCGGCGCGCTTGGCGTTGTTGAAGCGGTCGAGCGTGCCCACCAGATAGCCGGTAATGCGACGCACGCGTTCAAACGCCACGCCCTCGCCGACCATCTTTTCTTCGGGCTTGCACTCGCTTTTGAGACGGGATTCCATCAGCATGTCGATTTTCCTCCTCTGTGAACGGATGTTCCCACAGCGACGTCGTCGGAAAAGCGCCGCCTTGCCCTCTGTGGGAGGTTGGAACCCGCGCGACCCGTTCTCGCGTCGCGCGGGGAAATATCAGCGACAATGGCATGTCGGCATGTGCGGGTACTTGCGCCGCAATTCCCGCAACTTTTCCTCGCTGACCGCTTCGCCCTCGCGCCGGCCGCAACGGGGGCACACGTCGTTGAGCACGCCCACATACCCGCAGACAGGATCGCGATCCAGCGGATGATTGATGGACCCGTAGCCGACGCCCCTGTCGTGCATGTAGCGGATGATGGCCTCGAAGGCCTCAAGGTTCTTGCAGGTATCGCCGTCAAGCTCCACATAGGTGATGTGCCCCGCATTGGTCAGCGCATGATAGGGAGCTTCAATGTCGATCTTGCGGAAGGCCCGAATGGGGAAATAGACGGGAACATGAAAGGAATTGGTATAATATTCCCTGTCCGTCACGCCGGGAATGGAGCCGTAGCGGGCGCGATCCAGCTTGACGAAACGCCCGGAAAGCCCCTCCGCGGGCGTGGCGATAAGTGAGAAGTTGAGCCCCGTGAGACGGGCCTCCTCGTCGGCGCGCCGCCGCATGTGGCCGATAATCTCCAGCCCCAGCTTCTGGGACTCCTCGCTTTCGCCGTGATGCTTGCCCGTCAGGGCCACGAGCGTTTCGGCAAGGCCGATGAAACCGACGGTCAGCGTCCCGTGCTTGAGCACTTCCTCCACGGTGTCATCCCAGTCCAGCTTGTCGGAATCCAGCCAGATGCCGTTGCCCATGAGGAAGGGATAATTGCGGACCTTCTTGGCGCACTGAATCTTGAAGCGGTGCAGCAGCTGGCGGAACACCAGATCAATCTGCGCGTCCAGCAGCGCAAAGAAACGCGCGATGTCGCCGTGGGCCTCGATGCCGAGCCGGGGAAGATTGATGGACGTAAAACTCAGGTTTCCGCGTCCGCACGTCACCTCCCGCCCAGTATCGTGTACGTTGCCCAGAACGCGGGTACGGCATCCCATATAGGCGACTTCGCTGTTGTAGCTGCCGTCGTAGTATTGCAGGTTGAACGGCGCGTCGATGAAGCTGAAATTCGGGAAAAGGCGCATGGCCGACGTTTCCATGGCCAGACGGAACAGATCGTAGTTGGGATCGCCCTCATTATAGTTGACCCCTTCCTTGACCTTGAAAATCTGTACCGGAAAGATGGACGTTTCGCCGTTGCCCAGACCGGCCTGCGTGGCCAGCAGCAGATTGCGGATGACCATACGCCCTTCGGGAGAGGTGTCCGTTCCGTAGTTGACGGAACTGAACGGCACCTGCGCGCCCGCGCGGCTGTTCATGGTGTTCAGATTGTGGATGAACGCCTCCATGGCCTGATACGTGCGGCGCTCCGTCGCCCTGAGGGCCTCGTCCGCCGCGTAGGCATGGGCGCCCGCCGCCAGCTCGCGATCTTCCGCCGCCACAATCTCCTGCATGCGGCGTCCATAGTCGTCCACCGTCCCCATGCGCACGCCTTCGCCCAGCGCCACGCGAATGCCCCGGAAGAAGCGCCCGGCCTGCTCCGCATCCATGTCGCCCCTGATGCGCGCAAAGGCAACAAAGGAACGTTCGTATTCCTTGCGGAACGTCTTGATGATGCCGCCGGCCATGGCATAATCGAAATGCGGCACGCTCTGGCCGCCGTGCATTTCGTTCTGGTTGGCCTGAATGGCGATGCACGCCAGCGCCGAATAGCTCTCTATGGAATTGGGCTCGCGCAGAAAACCATGCCCCGTGGAAAAGCCGTTCCTGAACAGGGGGATCAGGTCGATCTGGCAGCACGTTTCCGTGAGCATGTAGAAATCTTTATCGTGAATATGGATATCGCCGTTGGCATGCGCCGCCGAAGCGTCCTTGGGCAAAATGTAGTTGTCGGTAAAGTACTTGGCCCCCTCGGAGCCGTACTTGAGCATGGTGCCCATGGCCGTGTCGCCGTCGATATTGGCGTTCTCGCGCTTGATGTCCTCCTCGATGGCCGGGGAGTAGGTCAGCTTCTTGTAAATATCCATGAGATACGACTCGGCATTGCGTATCTTGGTATGCTCGGCGCGATAAAGAATATAGGCCTTGGCGGTCCGGGCGTAGTCGTACTGGATGAGCGTATCCTCGACCACGTCCTGAATTTCCTCCACATGCTTGAGACCCTGGGCATCCAGCTTGCGGCAGACCTTCTCCGTCACGAAGAGAAGGTCCGTCGGCGACATGTCCTCCCCGCCCACGGCCTTGTTGGCCTTGGATATGGCATTGAGGATCTTGACGGAATCAAACGGAACGCTCGTTCCATCGCGCTTGACGATGCTTGCAGGCATGAGGTCTCCTTGCTTGGGCTGAAAATGGGGGCGGACTTCCGTCCGCGCAGCCAAAATGGCAAAGGGCCCCTCTTTTGTCAATCCGCCTCATTTATAACCATTTATAATTACTATCTTTTCCCAGAAAGCCTTGACAGCCGCCGTCTTTGGGGGCCGCGCCGATCGATCCTGAAAAAGAACGCTGGGTTAGCGACGAAAAAAACTTTTTTCACGGGCCCGGAAAACGCCGGAACCCTTCAATATCTAAAGTTTTTCTTGAAATATTCCAGACCCGGAACGCCCCCGCGCGCAGTCCGGCGGCCGCCCGCCCGGCAGCAGGAAACGATCGTTTTTCGACGGCCCCCCGCGCAAAAAAAGATTCCCTTCCCCGCCGCCTCGCGTTTCACCTTTTTCAAAGGTGAAACGCTCTTGTGCGGATACCGGCAGGAAAGGGAATCTTCAGACAGACGGCGCGGCGTCGCGGGACGGCGGGCGTCAGAACTCCCAACCGAAGCTCAGTCCCACGTCGGCAGCCGTCGCGCCGGTGCGGAAGAACTCGCCGCCCGCGTCAATCTGGGCAAAGAAACGGCTGGGATGCGTCAGGCGCACGCCGCCCTGCACCAGCAGGGCGTCGCGTCCCGCCAGGTCCGCGGAGGAGCGAAAGCTCCGCGCGCCATAGTCCCGGAAGGCTGCCGAGGTATGGAACGTGCCGTCCAGCAGCTCATGCCGCCATGCCGTCAGGATATCCAGCCCCAGCCCGGAACCGTTTTCCAGCGTGGTGTTCCAGCCCGCATGCGCGCCGAGAGAACACAGCAGGGATTCATAGGTCCGCGCGTCAACATGCAGTCGGCTGGCCTGTCCGTCGCTTTCCGAAAAATCGGGACGACGCAGGAAGGCATATTCCAACCAGCCTACGGGACCGATATGCCACAAACCATCCCCGGCCGACAGGGTCCAGTCCTTGCCGCCGCCCAGCAGGGCGCTTCCGGTGAGACCCGTCCAGCGGCTTTCGTTATGGCGGGCATAGCCGTTAAAGGAGATGTTACGCTCCATTTCGCCGTCTTCCAGCCCCATGCGGGCCTGCGCCGTCAGATAGAAGCCGTCCCAGTCCCCCGGCGCCAGCAGCCCGTGAACGCCCACGAGCGCCGACTGCGTTTCGGCGACGGCATCATGGGCATCCTTGACCTGCGTGCGGCGCGCGGACAGGGCCGCGTGGAAACCGAGGGAAAGCCCGTTTTCAAAACGCCGATCCAGACCGGCCAGCAGACCCACGCCCGTGCTCTGCCAGCCGGAAGCGTCCCCGTGGCTGCCCTGCCGGGCTCCGGCCCCGTAAGGAACGGCCCAGGCCTGCCAGCCGTCCGCGGCCGGAGCAGCCGGTTCTCCCGCGCGGCCGTTCTCCGCCCCGGAACTCAGGCGCTGCGCCTGCATGTCGGCCAGCATGCGCCGCAGCAGCAGCATATTGAATTCGGCCTGCTGCGCCAGCGAAGCGCGGGCCGAGGCGTCATAGGCTTCCGGCCCCAGCTGATCCAGCGCCTGCCGGACGCCGCTGCCGTCCCGTGCGGACCAGTCCGCCGCGGCCAGCAGATTCCGCATGTCTCCCCGGGCCTCCCCGGCAATGCCCGCAAGGGCGCGTCCCAGCGAGGCGGCTCCGGCCGAGGCGGCATAGCGGCTGTAGGCGTCAGCCGCGCGGGAGACCAGAATCCGGGGCTGGTCCGTCCTGACGGGGAGCAGCGAAAACTCCAGCGTGGGCGACAACACGCTGCCCATGCCCACCGTTGCGAAATCGCCGGTTATCGTATGGGCGGCGCTGACCGGCGCTTCGGGCGTGATGACGGAAGCGTCGGCATAGAAACCCGGCAGGGGGCGCAAAAGCCATGCGCCGCCGAGTTCGGCCGAGCCCGCCTCGATACCGGCGACCCGTCCGTCCGGCGTGAAGCCTGTCTCCAGCGTCGCCCCGGCATCGTTGACAAAGGTCCTGCCCACATAAGCCGCCCTGCCGGAATCGTCCATGCCCGTGAGCGTAAGATGCCCGTCGTTGCGCAGGGAGCTAACATCCACGGTACCCGTCACGGCAAGATGTCCGGCCGCAAGCCGCATGTCGATACCGTCTGCGCCGGATATGCTCCCGTACAGCGTCATGTCAAAGGCGGAATCCGCCTGCGCGCTTGCGCTGCCGTCCTCCCGCGGAGCCAGCCCGAAGGTCAGCCGGGTACGCAGATCGTCCCGGCTTCCCATATACTGAATGCGAACGTCGTTCGGATCCCAGTCCGAAATGATGTCCCCGGAAATGCTCGCCCCGGAAAGAATATTGATATTCTTTACCCAGGCATTTTCCGCAATGTAGATGGAGGCCGCGCTGCCTGCCAGACGGCCGCTTACATCGAAACTGGAGACAAGTTCCCCGTCGAGATTGAGATCAAAACCGCTCAAATCCTTATTGCCGCTATTGGCAATGAACCGGGAGAACTGGCGCCCGTCCTCGTCACGGAACGTCCACATCCAGGAACCGCGATATTCAGTATCGTTCCCCAGCAGGTTACCCCCGAAATCAAAGCGGGCGGCCACGCCGTCCCGCCCCAGAGCCTGTATGACGCCCCGGTTGACGACGGTCTGTTCCTTGCCGTAGGCCACCAGCAGCCCCGTTCCCCAGAGACCGTCCGCGGCGACAAGCACGTCGGGATTGATATGCAGGGCGTTATTGCTGCCGTCCACGCGAATGCCGGTTCCCGCTACCCCTCCGGCCAGCAGATCGGCTGCCTGAATCACCGTATTGCGCTTGCCGTAGATATGCAGGCCCACGCCCAGCGTGGCCGTATTGGCCTGCCCCGCGATCCAGTCCGTGCCGGCCTCGTTGCGGGCAAAATAGCCGTTGGCGCTGGTGATGGTGAGATCGTCGCCATAGACGGAGTATCCGAAGAAATTCCTGCGGTCGATGCTGTAGCCAATGTCCTGCAAGGCTGCCAGTTCCGCTTCCATGAACGTGGTATAGTTGCGGTAGTTCTGGTGACTCATGAGGCTGTGTTCCAGCTCGATATGCGCAAGGTCCGGGCCGTCTCCCTCAACGCCCTCTATGAGCAGCCCCTCGTCGTTGCCCATGACCTCGGCCACATGCCTGCCGCGGAAACGCACGCCGCTGTTCGTCATTTCGCCCACGACGAAGACGCCGCCGGAGACGTCCCCGGCATCTTCGCCTTCCTCCACGATCGTCACCCCCGGCATCAGCCGGGTACCATTGCGATCATAAAGATGCGTGTCCCAGGCGCTGACCATATTCCCTTCCCCGGCCAAGGAGAGGAGCCCCAGCGCATGCCCCATCTCGTGGTACAGGACGCCGACCATGTCGGCGCTTCTGCCGGTGACGGGTACAGGTGACAGGCGGTCGGGAACGGCAAAGTTCAGTATGCCGACCTGAATAATACCCGGCGTGTCGGGTTCTATCCCATGCAGGATGCCGTCCTGTATGCCCGTATTGACAATGCCGAAATCTTCGTTGGGATCGCTGCCAGCCTCGGCATTTTCCACAAGATACGTCCCCACGCTAATGGGCAGAGGGCTGACGTTGCGGCTGTCCGGCCCGATCGTCCCGGCCCACAGCTCGGCCGCCCGGACGACGGCCTGCTTTTGTCCGTCCCTGAGTTGCCAGGGAGAATAGCCCGGATCTTCATCATCTTCACCATCTTCATCTTTCGAATAAACTTCTCCCTTATCGAAAAAATTCAGCGCGAACAGCGGAAAACCGTCGGGCCGGGCAACGAGGCGCGTCTCGTATGCCGGAGCGTCCGATCCGTGAAGCAGCGGAATGACGCAACCTGTGCCGATCGCCAGGCATATCAGAATGATCGTCCTCTTCCAGCTTCCCCGTCGTAATAACATGACTCTTCCTCCTCACCTTGCGACACTGAAACATTTTCAGTTTGAAACGCTGTGCCTTTCAAATCATACGGCCTGTCTTTTCGCGGAAAAAAACGCTGTTTTTACAGCAGGCAAGTCATCTTCAGGCATGCGTGTCGAATGCGTCTTCATAATGAAAAACAAACTGTTTGTAAATATTTTGCTTTTACCATATTTTCGTTGCATTGTTCCGTGCGGGCATATACATGCGTCTGTACCCGCCTTTTCTGTTCCCGCCTGTCGCTTCGCGGAAAAAGCCCGTTTTTCCGCTCACTTCGGGCACGGCGGCACAGCGCCGCCGCCTCGCATTTTACCTTTTACCTTTTTCAAAGGTAAAACGCTCCACGGCGCGCGCCCGTATTCCTCGGGCGCGCATAAGAGCGTCCGGGAACAAAGCCCCTTATCCGGCGCTCGCTTTCGGAAGCCGTTTTTGCCATACTTTCCGGGCGTCTTCCCCGCCGCCCTTGCGGCAGGCCCGGAAGGACGGGAAAGGATCAACGAAAATCAGGGGAACAAGCATGGCGAAAATACAGCCCATGTGCTGCCCGCATTGCGGCGGCAGGGAATTTCTTTCTCTCGACAAGACGCGCTGCCGCTGCCTGTCCTGCAATTCGGAATTTCTGGTGGAAGGCGCGCAGGCCGACGCCCCGTCTCCGGAAGCGCGAAAAACAGGCTCGCATCTGCCCGGGCTGTTCGTGATCCTGCTGCTGATCCTGGCGGGGGCCCTGATCTGGATGCGGCCCGCACACAGGGATCAGACGCCGCCGGTTCCTGCGGCCCGCCGGGCGTCGGCCGAAAAGGCCGCGCCCGCCTATGACCTGCAACGCCTTGTGCTGACAGCGGATCCCGCCGCCGGAGACGCGCCGCTCCTCCTGCGTGTCCGGGGAAGTTTCGGCAGGCGAGGCCCCGCCGGGTATGTGGCCGATGCGTACGATCTCCGCACACGAACCTGGTTGCGGGAACCGCAATGCCTTCAGGAAGGCGTCGGGACGGTAACGAGGGACGCCCGTTTTCAGCGCATGTCCGACGGGCGGCTTTTTCTTGTGCTGGACAAGACGCGACTCTTCTCCTTCGATTTTTCCACAAAACTCTGGGTGGATGCCCGCCCCCTGCTGGAGCGGCAGCCGGAACTGGCAGGATCGGTCGTCCAGATTGAAACCGGCTATCCCGCCGAAGGAGACGCGCTGCGCGTGATGACGGCCGACGGCGTCCGGCGCTACTTTTATCCGGGCGTGCATCTTGCTCCCACCTACGACGAACTGATCAGGATGATTGCCGACTACCGCCATCCCGACGCCGAGCGGACATACGGCTTTGCCTTTGCCGTCAAGGCCGCCGGAGGGGTCGGCCCGCAGCAGCTGATCCGCTATTCCCGACTGGACAACAAGAACGGTCCCCGGGTATTCAGCGGCTATTTTGAATGGAGCGGCGAAGGAAAGGCGCGGCATATAGTGCGGCAGGAGTATATTTTCCGCCAGGCGCATCTGGAAAAAACGGAATTTTTCACGCCGGATCGCCGCTACTACCGGGCTTCCGTGTCTCTCGCCGACAAGGAGGAAGTCGTCATCTTCTTCTGCCCGGAGCCCAATCCCAATACCCCCTTCCTGCTCCAGTCGCTCGATCCGGCGACGGCCGCCGTCCGCTGGACGCTGCGGGGCAATTACGGCGGCGATCTCTGCAAGACTGCGGACGGCCTGTACCTGCTGCAGGGAATGAAGGTCTACCGAATCAGCGACGGCAGTCAGCTGCTTGCGGAACCGGAGCGGGTTTTCTAGAGCGTTTCAAACTGAAATTGCTCCAGAGCCTTTTATCTTTGAAAAAGGAAGAACGCGAGGCGACGGCACCGCGCCGCCCGGCGTTGTCCGTAACGGATACCGGACAGGATGCCATCATGGGAATCAGCGATTTTTTCAGGCGACAGATGCGCGCCGTACTGGAATGGAAGGACGCGGACAAGGATACGGTCTTTTGCCGTCTGGCAACGCCGGGCGATGAAATCAAGAATGCCTCCCGGCTGATCGTGGGGCCCGGACAGGGCTGTCTGCTTGTCTATGAAGGGAAAATCGTGGCGCAGGTTGCGGAGCAGACCTCGCTTTCCCTGCGGACGGCCAATCACCCCTTCGTCACCAGCCTGAGCCGGTTCGCCACCCTCTTTGAAAGCGAACACAAGGTGCAGATTTATTTTTACCGCACCACGCTTTTTACGGGCGTGCGCTGGGGAACGCCGCAGCCTGTCCGCTACCTTGACCCCGTCTATCAGCTGCCGCTGGCCGTGGGCATGAACGGAACCTACAGTTTCCGGCTTGCCGACCCGCGGACGGCCTTTCTGAAAGTGTGCGCCGGAGAACGTCGCGTCGATCTCGCGCGCGTAAGGGCCATGTTCGACGCGCTGCTGCCCCGGTTCATTGCGACCGCGCTGGCGGGCGCGGCCTGTTCCTGCCAGGATATCGACAGACATCTCGACGACATCGGCAACGCCGTTCACGCCCGGATTGCGCAGGCCGCCGCGGCCTGGGGTTTTGCCGTGCCGGACTTTTCCGTCAACGGCTCTATCCTTGATGCGGAAACCCGCAGGACGCTGGGAACCGTATTTGCCATGCGCGCCCGGCAGAAGGCCGCCGACGAAGTGCATTTGTCTTACGAACGGCTGGAAGAGCTTCAGGCCCTGCGCGACATGGCCGGTACGGAGAACTCCCTTGCCGGAGCCGGTTTGCAGCTCGGCGCGGGTCTGGAAGCGGCGGCCGGTCTCCTGCACCGTCCGGCGGAACGGGACAAGCGTCCCTCGGGAGACGAACTGACCGAACGGCTGCGCCTGCTGCACCGTCTGCGCGATCAGGGGCTGATCACCGGGGAAGACTTCGAAAACAGGAAACGGGCACTGCTGGAACTCATTTGAACGTTTTCCCTTGAAAAAGGAAAAACGCAAGGCGGCACAGCGCCGCCCGGCCTGTCGTTTTGCGGGAAAAACACGCTTTTCCCCGC
>CAJMRA010000061.1 GCA_905215675.1 uncultured bacterium
AACCCATTTCAAATATAAAATGCGCTCAACGGATTCGCCGGGGTTTCCAGCGCGATCCGCCTTTGAAAAAGCAAAACTCTCTAAAAAAAAGCTTGCCTTTTCCATCCGACGGCGCTAGAAAAATCTCTCGCTTCGGAATGTCAACGTCACCGGCGACATTCTGCGACAGGTTTCGGCCTGCCAGCCCGATCCCGAAGGGATCGGAGCCCAGCCCAGAGGGGGTGATGTCAATGCCCGGCGTTTTCCTGAACGAAGACGATTACAACTTCGACATTGCGCTCCGCCGCTTCAAGAAGCAGGTGGAAAAGGCCGGCGTTCTCTCCGAAATGAAGAAGCGCCAGCACTATGAAAAGCCCAGCGTGATGCGCAAGAAGAAAAAGGCTGCTGCCCGCAAGCGCCTGATGAAGAAAATGCGCAAGATGAACGTTGCGTAACGCAGACGGCGCGTTGTCGGCCTACGGGCATGGCATCGCGCCGTTTTGCTTTGTTCTCGATTTTCCGCGGGAGTCCTGCACGGGTCTCCCGCATTTCCTGCTTGTTTTCCGTCGCCCCTGCGGCGATGCCCCGGCGGCCCCGCCGCGCCACTGCCTTTCGTTCCCCGTGCCGGGATTTGCGGCCCCGCCGCCTCCACCTGCCAGACAGAAGAGAGGATCGCATGAGCCTGTTCGAACAGATCGACAAGGACTATATTCAGGCCTACAAGGCCAAGGACGCCGTGCGCCTGGGCGTGCTGCGCCTGCTCAAGACCGCCGTCAAGAACAAGCTGGTGGATCTCTGCCGTCCCGGCGGCACGCTGGACGACGGCGAAATGATGGATCTGATCATCAAGGAAAGCAAACAGCGTCAGGATTCCATCGAACAGTATCGGGCCGCCAACCGGAACGATCTGGCCGACAAGGAAGCCGCGGAACTGGTCGTCCTGCAGGGCTATCTGCCCAAGCCCCTGAGCGAGGAGGAACTGACCGCCGTGATCGACGCCGCCATTGCCGAGACCGGCGCGTCTTCGCCGCGCGATATGGGCAAGGTCATCTCCGCCGTCATGGCCGCCCACAAGGGCCGTGTGGACGGCAAGGTCCTTTCCGCCGCCGTCAAGGCCCGTCTCAGCAAGTAGACCCGCATCCCGCATGATACACGCCCGCACCCTTCACGCTCTGGAATTCGGCGAAATCACGGCCTATCTGGCCGGTCTGTGCCGCACCGTCGCCGGACGCGAACGCGCCCGCCGTCTCGCTCCCCTGCCCGATGCCGAAACGGCCTCCGAGGCCGCCCGCCTCTATGAGGAAACGGCCGTCTGGCTGGCGCGGCCCCTTGCCGAGGGCGGCTTCCGCCTTGCCGCCTTTCCCGACGTAAGCGGTTTGCTGCGCGCCGTGGAAGAACGGCGCGCCGCCGCCCAACCCGATGCCGAAGCTTTCTGGGCGCTGCGGGAAATGCTGCGTCAGGCGCAGGCGGCCCGCCAGTCCATCGCCGCCCCCGAGGCGGAACGGCAATGGCCGCGCCTGCTGGCGCTGGCAAACGCCGAACTCCTGCCCGTACAGCTCACGGCGGCTCTCAACCGCTGCATCTCCGACGACGCCCTGCTCAAGGACGAAAGCTCTCCCGAACTCTATCAGGTGCGCATGGAGCTGCGCCGCCTGCATCAGAGCTGCATGCGCAAGGTCAAGGATTACGCCGTGCAGTACAACATGCTGCACTACCTGCAGGACGAGTTCATGACGCTGTCGTCCGATCGCTATGTGCTGCCTCTCAAGGCCAATTTCAAGGGGCGCATGCAGGGCATCATCCACGACTGGTCGCAGACGGGCGAAACCTGCTACTTCGAGCCCATGTTCCTGGTGGAAATAAACAACCGTCTCCAGGAACTCAAGCACGAGGAGCGCGAGGAAGAGCGCAAGGTGCTGGCCTATCTGGCCGACCTGCTGCGGGCCGAACTGCCCGGCGCGCATGCGGCCTTGCATCTGCTGGCGGAGCTGGACGTGCTTCAGGCCAAGCGCGCCCTTGCCGAAGCCGTGGACGGGCGCTGCATTCCCATCACCGGCGCGGCGGAAGGTATCGAGCTGCTGGAGGCGCGTCATCCCCTGCTCATGCTGGCGCCGCTGCTGCGCGGCGAGGATGCCGAAAGTCACCGGCAATGCCGGACGCGCGTCCGGCCTCTGGACATCGTGCTGCGCCCGGGCGAGCGCGCCCTGATCATCACCGGCGGCAACGCGGGCGGCAAGACCGTCTGCCTCAAGACGCTGGGACTCGTGGCCGCCATGACCATGAGCGCCCTGCCCGTGCCCGCGGCGGGCGGTTCCCATCTGCCGTGGTTTTCGCGCATGGACGCCTTCATCGGCGACGAGCAGAGTCTGACGGACAATGTTTCGACCTTTACGGCGCAGATTCAGCATCTTGCCAAGGCGTGGAAGCATCTCGGGGAGAGCGGTCTTGTCCTGCTCGACGAATTCGGCGCGGGGACGGATCCGGCGCAGGGGGCGGCGCTGGCGCAGGCCGTGCTGGACGAGCTCATCGACAATCGTACGTTCGTTCTGGCCGCCACGCATTTTCCCTCGCTGAAAAGCTACGCCCTGACCCGCGAAGGCGCGCGCGCCGCCTCCGTTCTTTTTGATCCCGACAGCAAGAAACCCCTGTACAAGCTGGCCTACGATCAGGTCGGCGCAAGTCAGGCGCTGGACGTGGCCCGGGAATACGGCCTGCCGGAAAGCATCCTGCGCCGGGCCGAGCA
Organism: uncultured bacterium; assembly: GCA_905215675.1. Taxonomy (GTDB): domain Bacteria; phylum Desulfobacterota; class Desulfovibrionia; order Desulfovibrionales; family Desulfovibrionaceae; genus Desulfovibrio. The sequence continues at coordinate 2,723 of CAJMRA010000061.1, forward strand.
CTATCTCCTGCAGGACGGCGGCGATACTTCCGCCCTGCTGGCCCGTCTGAACGCCCTTGCCGCCCTGCGGGAACAGGAATTGCAGGAACTGCGCGCCCAACAGACCCGGGCCCGACAGCAGCTGGAGCACGAAAAGGACAAGCTCCGCCGCGAACGCCAGCGCCTGCACGACGAGGTGCGCGCGCAGGCCGCCGAACTGATGAAGGCCGTGCGCGAAGGCAAAACCGGGCACAAGCAGGCCCTCAAGGAACTTTCACGCCTGCGCGGCTCGCTGGCCGAGGAACTGCGTCCCGAAGAAGTTTCCGTCCTGCCGCAGATCGAACATTTCGCGCCCGGGCAGCAGGTGCTGCATCTGGCCTTCAACAAGCGCGGCGTCGTGACCGATGTGGACGAACGCCGTTCGCGCGTGCGCGTGGACCTCAACGGGGTCAATCTCTGGGCGGCCATGAAGGACGTGCGCCTTGCCGGAACATCGGCGCCTTCCGCCGCCGCGCCGCGCGCCGGAGGGCCCGTGTCGCCCGTGCTGGCCGCCGTGCGCGAGAATGCCGCTCCGGCCGGGCCGGGAGCCGCCGACGCCCGCGAAACCTCCCTGCTGCGCCTTGATCTGCGCGGGCAGCGCGCCGAACAGGCCGAAGCCGAAGTGGAACGCTTTCTCGACAAGGCCCTGCTGGCCGGGATCGGCGAAGTGGAAATCGTGCACGGACGCGGTACCGGCGCCCTGCGGCGCAGGATTCACGAGTTCCTGCGCACGTTTCCCGCCGTCGCGTCCTTTGCCGCGGCGCCGGAGGATCGCGGCGGCGACGGCATGACCATCGTCGTCCTGCGTTAGAGCCATTTCGGTTTGAAACGCGTTGCGTTTCAAACCATACGGCTGTCATTTCGCGGGAAAAACGCGTTTTTTCCGCTCGCTTCGGGCCGGGCAACGCTGTGCCGCCGCCCGCAGAAGGCCGCGTCCTCCCGTGCCGGAGGCCTCGGGGGAGCCGTCGGGCGACGCCCTGCCGCATGCGGCGGAATCGAATTTTCCCGGCGGCGACGCCGCGCGAGACCGGACGGCCCTGCCGCGAACAGGGCCGGGGAAGGCCTTTTCCACCCCTACCAGCATACACGCCCCATGCAGAGTCGAGACGCCATACGCGCCATCAAGGAGCGCCTCAATATTGTGGACATTGCGCGTCGCTATGTCGATCTGAAACGCAACGGTCCGCGCTGGGTCGCCCCCTGTCCCTTCCATCAGGAAACCAAGCCTTCCTTTTCCATCAACGAGGATCAGGGGCTGTTCTACTGTTTCGGCTGTCATGCCTCGGGCGACATCTTCGATTTTTACGGCCGGATCAACGGGCTGGATTTCCGCGACACGCTGGAGCAGCTCGCGGCCGAGGCGGGAATCACGCTGGAACGCGGTTCCGCCGATCCGAAACGGCGCGAGCAGGAACAGCGCGAACGTTCCGGGCGTCGCCGGATGCTCCAGATGTACGAGCTGGCCGCCGCCCATTTTGCCGCCGCGCTCGACAGCCCGGAAGCCGAAGAATGTCGCGCCTATATTCAGAAACGGGGTCTGAGCGCCGACATCGTGCAGCGCTTCGGCCTCGGCTGGGCGCGCCGCGACTGGCAATCGCTGGCTGCGGCCCTGCATCGGGCGGGCTTCGACGCGCGCATGGCTGTGGAAGCCGGACTGCTCGGCATCTCCGATCGCAGCCGCCACGCCTATGATCGCTTCCGCGGCCGCCTGATGTTCCCCATCAAGAGCCTGTCCAATCAGGTCATCGCCTTCGGCGGACGCATCATCGCCGACGAGGACGAGGCAAAATACATCAATAGTTCGGATACGCCCCTCTACAAGAAAGGGGATCATCTTTATGGTCTTGCGCAATCCCGCAGAGGCATTACCACTAAAGGACGGGCGCTTTTGACCGAAGGATATATGGACGTGCTCACGCTGCACCAGTACGGCTACGACAATGCCGTGGGCGTTCTGGGCACGGCGCTCACCCCGGAACAGATCAAGCGCCTTTCCGGCTTCACCTCGCAGGTGACGCTGCTGTTTGACGGGGATCGCGCCGGACGCAAGGCCGCGCTCCGCTCCTGTGAAATGCTGCTGACGCGCGGTCTGGCCTGTTCCGTGGTGCTGATGCCCGACGGCGAGGATATCGACAGCCTGCTGCGGACCCAGGGCCGGGAGGCCTTTGAAACCTTGCAGGCACAGGCCCCGGACGGCCTGCGTTTCTGCGTGGACGTGCTGCGCGCGCTGGCCCCGCGCGAGACCGTGGAATGGGCGCGCAATTTCCTCAGTCAGGTGGAAGTGCCCGAACTGGTCAGCCCCTATGCGTCCCGGCTGGCGACGCAGCTCCAGCTTTCGGAAAGCGAGCTGCGGGAGGGCGCGGCGGCCCGGCGGCGCACTGCCGGCAATGCCCGCGGCGGCGCGCAGACGCAGCGGCCCGGCGGCGGAAGGGCCCGCCAGAACATGCGGGATCGGCAGATCATGATGTATGCCGTGCGCTACCCGGAACGCCTTGAGGACCTGCGCGACATGGGCGCGGATCTGGCGCTGCAATCCGATATTGCCCGCCGCCTCTGGGACAAGCTGGAGGAATGGGGCCCGGAAGCGGCCGCCTATCATCTGGACGAACGGGAAAAGAATTTCTGGTCTTTCTGTCGGGGAGCGGAAGCCGCCCCCCGCGACGACGGCAACAAAGAACTGGAAGCGCTGCGCGACGATCTCGACGCCTACTACGCTTCCGCACAGAAGTTATCCCTTGCGGCAGCCCTGCGCCAGAACGCGGGCGATCCCGACGCGGACGTGGAATTCCTCCGCGCCCTGCAGGAAACCTTGGAGAAAGTCCATGAGCAACATTAAAGATGTCCAGCAAATCCAATCCCTCATCGCCAAGGGCAAGGGAACGGGCTTCCTGACCTTCGACGAGGTCAACAAGGCCCTGCCCGTGGAAATGAGCACGCCGGAGCAGTTCGAGGAAATCATCGGCATTTTCGAACAGCTGGAAATCGTCATCGTTGATTCCGAAAAGGACGGCAAGAAAATTTCCACCGCGCCCGCCGAACCGGACGACGATGCCGTGGACAGTTCCCTGGATCTTGCCGAGGACGAGGAATCCGCCGACTATTCCTCCCGCAGCACCGATCCCGTGCGCATGTACCTGCGTGAAATGGGCGCCGTGCCCCTGCTGGATCGCGACGGCGAAGTGGTCATCGCCAAAAAGATCGAAATGGGCGAACAGGACGTGCTGTATGCTCTGGTGGAAGTGCCTGTCGCCGTCGAAGAACTCATCAACGTGGGCGAGGATCTGCGCCTCAACCGCATCAAGCTCAAGGACGTCGTCAAGACCATAGAGGAAGACGATCCCAGCGAAGACGAGCTCAACCAGCGCAGCCGCGTCATCATGCTGCTGGACGAAATCAAGCAGATTTACAAGAAAAAGCGCAAGATCTACAAGAAGCTGGACGACTGCAACACCCTGGAGCGCCGCGTGGCGCCCATCCAGAAGGAAATCATCAGCTACAAGGAAGAAATCGTCACCCGCCTGCGCGACATCAAGCTGGAAAAGACCCTTATCGATCGCATCATCGAAACGGTCGAGGACTACGTGCGCCAGATGCACAACTGCCAGCGCGATCTTTCGGCCTACATCCTGTCCACGGGCCGCAGCCAGGCGGAAATTCAGGCCATGTTCGACGGTCTGGAAAAACGCGAAATCAATCCCAACGACGCCGCCCGCGATCTCAAGCTCAGCGTGGACGAACTCTTTTCCTTCAAGGAAATGATCATCGGCAAGATTGAAATTCTCAAGCGCCTTCAGGAAAAGTGCTGCCACAACGTCAACGACCTCGAGGAAGTTCTCTGGCGCATCAAGCGCGGCAACAATGCCGCCATGCGCGCCAAGCAGGAACTCATCCGCTCCAACCTGCGCCTTGTGGTGTCCATCGCCAAGAAATACACCAACCGCGGGCTCCAGTTCCTCGATCTCATTCAGGAAGGCAACATCGGCCTCATGAAGGCCGTCGACAAGTTCGAATACCAGCGCGGCTACAAGTTCTCGACCTACGCCACCTGGTGGATACGGCAGGCCATCACCCGCGCCATCGCGGATCAGGCCCGCACCATCCGTATCCCCGTTCACATGATCGAGACCATCAACAAGCTGATCCGCACCTCCCGCTACCTTGTGCAGGAACTGGGACGCGATCCCACGCCCGAGGAAATTGCGGATCGCATGGAATATCCCGTGGAAAAGGTCAAGAAGGTCCTGAAAATCGCCAAGGAACCCATTTCCCTTGAAACGCCCATCGGCGACGAGGAGGATTCCAGCCTCGGCGATTTCATCGAGGACAAGAAGGCCGTCGCCCCGGCGGAGGAAGTCATCAATACCAAGCTGTCCGAACAGCTTGCCGCCGTCCTCGCCGATCTCACGCCCCGCGAGGAACAGGTTCTGCGCAAGCGCTTCGGCATTGCGGAAAAAAGCGATCATACCCTTGAGGAAGTCGGCAAGCTCTTCAACGTCACGCGCGAACGCATCCGCCAGATCGAAGCCAAGGCCCTGCGCAAGCTCCGTCATCCCGTCCGGAGCCAGTCGCTGCGCTCCTACTACGAGAATTAGGCCATGGCAGTTCTTCGCCTGCTCCTTCTCTGCTTTCTGCTCCTGCTGTCGGCGCTCCCGGCGACGTCGGCGCAGGCCGATGCGGTATTGCCTGGAGAGCCGGAAGGCATCGTCGCCTCCTGCCTCGACGGCGACACCTTCAAATTGCGCGATCGCCGCGTCGTTCGTCTGGCGGGCATCGATACGCCGGAACTCAACAAACGCGATCGCAAGCCGCAGTATTACGCGCGCGAATCCGCAGCCATCCTGACGGCCATGACGCGCGGGCAGAAGGTGCGCCTGCAGGCCGCGGGGCAGGAAGCCAGGGATCGTTACGGCCGCATCGTCGCCGAAATATTCCTGCCCGGCGGCGAATCGGTCAACGAGGCCATGCTGGCCCAGGGGGCGGCCTTTTTCTACTATCATGCGGGCCTCGACGCCGATCTCGTCCGACGCCTGCAAAACATCCAGAGCCGGGCCATTTCCGAACGCCGCGGCATGTGGGCCCATATCCTTTCCTTGCCGCAGGCGCAGGAAACCTATGTGGGCAACCGCAATTCCCGGCGTTTCTTCCCCTCGGACAGCCCCGAAAGCCGGAAGATAAAACCCCGCAACCGCGTCTTTTTCGGCAATCTCATGGACGCCTTCATGGCGGGCTATGCCCCGGCGCGCACGAAAAAGGGCTCCGCCATCTGGCCGGATGCCTGAGACGCGCGGGACGCCGCCGCAACCTTTGTCCAGCCCGGACAGGAAACCGCCTTTGCGGGGCCCTGTCCGGGCAAATTCGTCTTTGACGCCGGTTGACCGAAAAGGGATATTGGGGGAAAAGGAAGCGGACGGCGTCATGAGCGTTTTGCCTTTGAAAAAGGCGAAACGCGAGGCGGCGGCACAGCGCCGCCCGGCCCGAAGCGAGCGGAAAAAACGCGCTTTTCCGCGAAACGACAGGCCGCATGGTTTGAAACGCACTGCGTTTCAAACTGAAATTGCTCTATCGGAGGTTGGCTCATGAGCGCATACGTCCATCAACCGGAGGCCCCGCTCCAAACCCGGTCGGCGCTGGTCATTTTCTCGGGCGGACAGGACTCCGCCACCTGTCTGGCCTGGGCCCTGTCCCGCTTTTCCTCGGTGCAGACCATCGGCTTCGACTACGGCCAGCGGCACGCCGTGGAGCTGCAATGCCGCGCCAATGTCCGCAAGGCCGTTGCCGCGCTCCGCCCGGACTGGGGACAGCGCCTCGGCGCGGATACCCTGCTCGGCATCGATCTTTTTCATCAGCTGGCCGACAATGCGCTGACCTCGGACATGCCCATAGACGGCGGAACCGCCGGGGGCGTTCCCAATACCTTCGTGCCCGGCCGCAATCTCATCTTCATTCTGCACGCCGCCGCCTGGGCCTATCAGCGCGACATCCGCCATCTTGTCCTCGGCGTCTGCCAGGCGGATTCCTCCGGCTATCCCGACTGCCGCGACGACAGCATCAAGGCCCTGCAGGTTGCCATAAATCTCGGCATGGACAGCCGCTATACCCTGCACACGCCCCTGATGTTTCTCGACAAGGCCGCCACCTGGCGACTGGCCGAGGAACTCGGCGGCCAACCGCTTGTGGACGTCATTCTGGAAGAAAGCCACACCTGCTACGAAGGCGAGCGCGGCCGCCGCTTTGCCTGGGGCTACGGCTGCGGCGTCTGCCCGGCCTGCCTCCTGCGCCGTCGCGGCTATGAAGCCTATATGGCCGAAAAACAGAAAAAGGAACCCGAAGCCCCGGCGCTGCGGGAAGACGTATAAACCCACCGTAAAGGACACCCTCCATGGAAAAACAGGAAAAAAAACCGTTGAGCGCCGCTCAGGGACTCCAGGCGGCGCATATCTTGTTTGAACTGAATACGGGCGCCGAGGAAATCCTGCGCATGGCACAGCGCTCCGGTCTGCCGGAAGTCTTCTGGGGCGGGCCGCTGGCGCCGAATCTCTGCGAGGAATGGCGCGCCTTTGTTCATGCCGTGGTTACGGCGGGGCTCATGCAGAACGCTCCCAACAGCGTGCTGGTCGCCTATCTGCGCGATACCGGTTCCCTGCTGGAACAGGCCGAGGGGCATTCCGACGCCGCGCCGCAGGCGGATCGCCTGGAAGACTTCGTGGACGGCCCCTTTTCCGCCTATATGCCCCTGCTGGCGCATGAACGCCAAAAGGAATGTCCGCTGCTCTTTTTCCGCCGTCTGGGCCTGAGCGAAGACGGCGACCTTGCCGATCTGATGGACGCCGACGCCCTCGCCAGAGCGCAGGCCCGCATCGCCGCCGTCATGGCCATGCTGATCAGCGCCGTTCAGGACAAGCTCGAAGCCTACGACATCGCCGCCGAATAACGGAGAAGCATCCTCTGTTTTGAGGGGGAAGGAACCCCTTTTCCTTGCGGCAAAAAGGGCCCAGCCTTTCCGCAGCGAAGCGAGGAAAGGTGTTCCCGTAGTTCCCCCCTCAAACTCCCTCATCCTCCCCAAAATCCCCACATACCAGAGCCTTTCACCTTTGAAAGCTGCACACAAAAGACAGGAGCCGCCCCCTTGCCGGGGGACGGCTCCTGTCTTTTGTACAAAGGCAAAACGCCCTAGGG
>CAJMRA010000062.1 GCA_905215675.1 uncultured bacterium
AACGACAGGCCGTATGGTTTGAAACGCACAGCGTTTCAAACTGAAATTGCTCTATCAGATAAAAAGTTTGAGGAAGGAGGATGGGGGTTCGGGGGGAAGGGGGAGAACCCCTTTTCAAAAGGGTTTCCCCCTTCCCCCCGAAAAAACTCCCCCACAGCGCCGAATCACAGCGTCACATTTCAAAAGGAGCAATGCCATGCCCGTTTTCATTGTCAGCGCCTGCCTTGCGGGCATACCGTGTCGTTATGACGGCCGGGCCAACACCTGCGCGGCGGTTGTGGAGCTGGTGCGCCGGGGTCTGGCCGTGCCGGTTTGTCCCGAGGGGCTGGCGGAGCTGCCCGTGCCGCGTCCGCCGTGCGAGATTGCGGGCGACCGGGTTTTGCGCCGGGACGGCGTCGATCTGACGGAGGCCTTTGAACGCGGCGCGCAACGCGCGCTGGAGCTGGCGCTGCGGCATGGCTGCCGCCGGGCCGTGGTCAAGAGCCGATCGCCTTCCTGCGGCGCGGGGCGCATTTATGACGGCACGTTCAGCGGGCAATTGTGCGACGGCGACGGCCTGTGGGTACGCCTGCTGCGCCGGCACGGCGTGGAGGTGGGGACGGAAGAGGATGTCGCGGAGGCCGTGCGGGAGGCGGAAAGGACAAACACCGATTCCAATCGGTCGTAATTTTTATGAAAAACTGCGCGCCGCCGCCGTTGATTTGCCCGAAAGTCGGGATAATGCCTTTGCAAAGTAATCCGCTTGGGTTTATGATGAAGCATCATAAACAAACCAATGGGGGATTGTGATGAAAAAAATCCTGGCACTTGTTCTGACTGTAGGCATGATCCTCGGACTGGCCGCGGCTCCCGGCATGGCCGCCGACAAGACGGTCGTCATCAAGATTGCGGGCATGAAACCGGAAGGCGAACCCGAAACCATCGGCATGCACAAATTCGGCGAATATCTTGCAAAGCTGTCCAACGGGAAGTACCAGGTGCAGGTATTCCCCAACAGCCAGCTCGGCAAGGAAGACGCCTATATCGCCGGCACGCGTCGCGGCATCATCCAGATGTGCGCCACCGGCACGCAGACCTCCGCGCTGCATCCGGCCATGGCCATGCTGGAAACGCCCATGCTGTTTGACAATCTTGCCCATGCGCGCCGCGCCATGGAGGGCAAGACCTTTGAACTGATCAACGAAGGCTTTACCGAAAAATCCGGTCTGCGCACGCTCAACGCCTTTCCCCTTGGTTTCCGTCATTTCTACACCAAAAAGATACTGAATCAGCCTTCCGACCTGAAGGGCCTGCGTCTGCGCGTGCCCAACATTCCCCTGTACACCAACTTTGCCAAGGAATGCGGCATCAGCGGGCAGCCCCTGCCCTTTGCCGAAGTGCCCAGCGCCCTTGACCAGAACGTGATCGACGGCGGCGACAGCCCCCTGTCCGACATCGTTTCGCTCAAGATGTATGAAATTACGCCGCACATCACCCTGAGCGGTCATATTCTTGTCATCCATTCGCTGTACATCAACGAAAAGTTCTATCAGAGCCTGCCCGCCCAGGACAAGGAATGGATCAACAAGGCCGCCAAGATGGCTGCCGACGATATCTGGCAGATGGTGGAGGAAGGCGACGCCAAGGCCGTTGCGACCATCAAGGCCGCCGGCGGCACCGTGACGACGCCGGACAAGGCTTTCCACGACTACATGGTGGAAGCCGGCAAGCGCAGCTGGAAGCTTTTCTACGACACCGTGCCCAACGCCAAGGAAATTCTTGAAAGCGCGGCCGCCTACCGCGACGCCAAGTAGATTGACGCAAGGTCGGGGGGAAACGCGCCCCGGACAGCCCGAAAGGACCTGCCCGGAATGCGGTTCCCCCCATTTTTTTTGCTAACCGGACACGTCTCGAGGTATTCATGAGCAACGATGCCAACCGAAACGACATGCCCGTCAAGAGCGATGCCCACTCCTCTCAGGAAGAGGCCCCCACGAGCATGGCGGAATTCGCCTTTGAAATTTTTTGCGCCGTCATTTTCCTCGGCATGATCGGCCTTGTCTTCTACAACGGCATTCTTCGTTACTGTTTTGGAAGCAGTTATCCGCCCAGTGAGGAATGGGCCAGATTCCTTTTCATGTATATTACCTTCTTCGGGGCCATAGAGGCTTTTTACCGTAAAAAGCATATTGCGGTGGATCTTTTTGTCGATCTGCTCTCCGGCGTATCCCGCAAGACCGTGGATATTATCGCGTTGCTGTGCACCATGGCCGTCCAGCTGCTTCTGCTGTTCGGCGGCATCGAGTATGTCCGCCAGACCATGGATACGAACTCCGTGGCCACGGGCGTCAACATGGCCATGATCAATTTCATTCTGCCCGCCATGGCGCTGGCGGCCCTCGGTATCCACATTCGCGATCTCGTGCATCTCGTACGCCGTCCGGCGTCTTCCTTCAACAAGGGTGAGGAGGATTAGCGCATGGAATTGTTCCTGTTCCTCGGCACCCTCTTTGCCTTCATGGCGCTGGGCATTCCCATCGCCCTTGTGCTGATTATCTGCGCCATTGTTCTCATGTGGCATTCGGGCATGTGGGACGTGATGATCATTCCCACATCCATGCTGGACGGCGCCAACAACTACCCGCTGATGGCCATTCCCTTCTTCGTCTTTGCGGGCGAGATCATGGCCGAAGGCGGTCTTTCCCGCCGCGTCGTGCAAATGGCCCAGCTCATGATCGGCCATATCCGCGGCGGTCTGGGCTATGCCGCCATCATCTCCAGCATCATTTTTGCGGGTCTCATGGGCAGCTCCGTGGCCGAAGCCGCCGCCCTGGGCGGCCTGCTCCTGCCCATGATGGCCCAGGTGGGCTACAAGCCCGGCCGCGCCGGGGCCGTCATCGCCTCGGGCGCCATTCTCGGCCCCATCATCCCGCCCAGCACGAACTTCATTCTGCTGGGGGCCACGGTCAGCGGCCTGTCCATCACCAAGCTGTTCATGATCGGCCTGTTCCCCGGCATCTTCATCGGCCTGGCGCTGATGGTTGTCTGGTATTTCATTGTGCGCATCGACGGCTACAATGAAACCATCACCTTCACCCGCGAGGAAAAGAAGCGCATCCTGCTGGACGCCACTCCGGCCTTTCTCATGCCGGTACTGCTGCTCGGCGGTATCCGCCTCGGCATCTTCACGCCCACCGAAGGCGGCGCATTTGCGGCCATCTATGCCATTGCCGTCTGCGTGCTCTGGTACAGGGAGCTTTCCCTGCGCGCCCTGCTGCGCGTGAGCGCCCGGGCCGCGCGCACCACGGCCGTGGTCATGCTGGTGGTGTCCGCCGCAACGGCCGTGGGCTGGTTCATCACCATCGCCCAGATTCCCAACCAGATCACCGACATCTTCCGGCCGCTCATCGACAAGCCCATTCTGCTGCTGCTGGCCATCAACATCTTCCTGTTCCTTGTGGGCATGGTCATGGACCTGACCCCCAACATCCTGATCTTTGCGCCGGTCTTCTTCCCGCTTATCAAGACGGCGGGCATCGATCCCTACTACTTCGGCCTGCTCTTCGTCCTGAACCTCGGCATCGGCGTCATCACGCCGCCCGTGGGGACCGTCCTCTATGTGGTCTGCGGCATCGGCAACATCAAGATCGCCAAGCTGGTAAGCGCCCTCCTCCCGTTCATCATCGTGGAGGCAATCATGCTCTTCCTGCTGCTGTTCTTCCCCTCGCTGTCGCTCGTGCCGCTCGGCTGGCTCAGCTGACGGAGGAAAAAACGCATTCCGCTTTCGGGGGAGGGCTTCATGCCTTCCCCCGTTTTCGTTTTCCGTTCCCGGGCCTTCGGCGTCTTGTCAATGCTCCAGAAAAAGTCTAGAGTTCTGACGTATTTTGTCATTTCTACAGACACGGGGCTACAATGGACGCAGTGCGCTATATTCATGCGGCGGATCTGCATTTGGACACGCCTTTTCAGGGGCTTTCCCGCGAAGCCGCACAAGAAGGGCATCTGACGCGATTGCTGCAGAATGCGGCGGGAACCGCACTGGAGCGGCTGATCCGGCTGTGCGAGGCGGAACGGCCGCATTTCCTGATTCTGGCCGGCGACATCTATAATCAGGAACAGCGCAGCGTCAAGGCGCAGCTGCAATTGCGGGACGGCTGCGCGCGCCTGCAACGCCTCGGCATTCCCGTCTTTATCGCGCACGGCAACCACGACCCGCTGTCCTCCCGCCTCACATCCGTGGAATGGCCCGACAATGTGACCGTCTTCGGCGAGACCGTGGAACGCCGCCCCGTCCTGCGCGACGGTCGCGTGCTGGCGCTCGTGCACGGCGTCAGCCATGCGCGCCGACAGGAAAGCCGCAATCTTGCCAAGAACTTTTCGCGCGACGACACCCGGGACGACGCCTTTCAGATCGGCGTGCTGCACTGCGCCGTGGAAGGCCAGAGCAGTCACGAACGCTACGCGCCCTGCACGCTCTCCGATCTGCTGGAGGCCCGGCTCGACGCCTGGGCGCTGGGGCATATCCACGAACGCAGCGTGCTGCAACGCGTGCCCTTCATTGCCTATTCGGGCAATACGCAGGGGCTGCACATCAACGAACAGGGACCGCGCGGCTGTCTTTCCGTCACGGCGACCCGCGACGGCAGCGGCTGGACCTGCCGCGAAAAGTTCATCCCCCTGTCTCCGGTGCAATGGCGGCAGCGGATTCTGGAGCTGGACGACGTTACGAGCATCGACGACGTGGAACAGCGCCTGCTGACCACGCTGGACGACGCGGCCCGCGAAACCGGCCCGGAATGCGAAGCGCTCATGGTGCGGGTGCGCTGCACGGGCCGCACCCCTCTGGACACGCTGCTGCGCGATCCCGTCGCGCAGGGCGACCTGACGGAACGAACCCTGCATCTCAGTTCCGCGTCTCCGAAAATCTGGCTCAAGGACCTCGTTGTGGAGACGCGCCCGCCGGTGGAACGCGCGGAATATCTCCGGCGGGAGGACCTGCTGGGCGAGGCCATGCGTCTCATGGAAGCCATGCGCGCGGACCCGGCGCTGCTGCGCTCCCTTGCCGGTCCCGCCCTTGATCCCCTGTTCCGCCATCCCCGGTTCCGCGGCGCGCTGGAAGCGCCGGACGACGAAGAAACCCGGCGTCTGCTGGACGAAGCCGAACGCCTGTGCGCCGATTTGCTGGAGGCCCGCTAAATGCACATTCGTTCCTTTTTCATTGACGAATTCGGCATTTTTTCCCACACCCGCGTGGAGGATCTGTCGCCGGGCCTGACCATTTTTCTCGGACGCAACGAAGCGGGCAAGTCCACCTGCCTTGAATTCCTGCGCGCCATGCTGACGGGCTATCCCGACGCCCGCAGCCGCGAAGGCCGCCGTCTGCCGCAGGCGCGCGGCGGACAGGGCGGCGGCAGTCTCGAGCTTGTCACCGAAACGGAAGGGGTCCTGCGGCTGACCCGGCGGCCCGGCGCGGGCAACGGCGTTCTGACGCTGGCCGACGCCGACGGGCATCCCCGCGAACCGGAAGTGCTGGAACGGCTGATGTGCGGTATCAGCCGCGACGTCTTCCGCAGCGTCTTCGGCTTCAGCCTGACGGAGCTGCAAACCTTTGCCAGTCTGAGCGCCGACGGCGTGCGCAACGCCCTTTACGGCGCGAGCTTCGGCCTCGGGCTGCGCTCTCCGGGCGAGGCCCTGCGCCGTCTGGAACAGCAGGCCGACGAAATTTTCAAGGCCAACGGCAAGAAGCCGCGCCTCAACGAAATGCTGCCCCAGTGGGAACAGCTGCGGGCCGCGCTGGTGGAAGCGGAGGAGGAAAGCGCCCAGTACGACGCCCTTGCGGGCGCGCTGCACGACAAGCGGGAGCGTCTGAACGCCGTCCGCGCCCGGCGCGGCGAGCTGGAAGAGCACCTGCGGCGGCTGGAGCGCCGTCTCGGCGTCTGGCGACAGTGGGACGAATGGCGCAAGGCGGGCGCGCAGCTGGAACGCGCCGAAAAAATCTGCCCTGCCTTTCCCGAGGACGGCCCGGCGCGGCTGGCGCGTCTTCAGGAGGCCGCCGAGGCCTGCCGCCGGACCATGGCCGCCCAGCAGGAAAAAATTTCGCTGCTCCGGGAACGGCGCGACGCCATGGAAATCAATCAGCCGCTGCTGAAGGCGCTGCCCGCCCTGCGCCGTCTTGCCGAGCGCAAGACCAGCTACCGGCAGGCCGAAGCCGCCATCCCGCTTCAGGAAGCGCTGGCGGAACGCGCCCGCGGCGATCTGGAACGCGAGCTGCAACGTCTGGGACCGGGCTGGACCTGCGAACGCATCCGGGCCACGGATCGCTCCCTCTTTGCCCGCGAGGACATGGAAAAACAGGCGCGGGAAATGATCGCCGCCGGTCTGATGCAGCAATCCGCGGCGCTGGCGCTCACCAAGGCCAACAACGACGTGGAGAACGCCGAACGCGACGTCGTCGCCGCCCGGGAAACGCTGGACGGCCTGCCCGAGCCGGAGGCCCTGCTCCCCGACGAAGGGCGGGACGCCCTGCGGCACGCGCTGGGCATGGTGGAAGAAACGCGCCAGCGTCTTCCGCTGCGCCGCCGCGCCGTGCAGAACGCCATCAACGCCTTTGCCCGCGTCTATGATCCTCTCTGTCTGGCGGGCGGCGAGGCAAAGACCCTGCTGGACGAGCTGCTTGCCCGCCGCGACGACGCTCTCCGTCTGGCCGGAGAGATGCAAAAGGGGCTGCATGCCGCCGACGAGGCCCAGCAGAACGTGCAGCAGGCGGAAAATCAGCTGGAAGACATCAAGCAGCGGATCGATCTGCTGCGGGAGGAGCAGCGCGCCCTGGAAGGCCCCAGCCGCGATGCGCTGGACAGCCGGGCGTCCGCCATACGTCGCCTGCGCGCCCTTTCCGGCACGCTGAACACCGAACGGGAGCGTCTTGCCGAACTGGATCAACGCATTGCCGTGGAGCAGCCGCCCGCGCCCATCAAAAGCATTCCGCTGCTTGCGGCGGGCATCCTGCTCATGCTGGCGGGCGGCGCCATTCTGCTGGCGCACTGGCAGCTGGGCATGGAAAGCCTGCCCCTGACGCCGACGCTGTCCGTTCCCATCAGTCTCTGGTCCGGGTATCTGGTGCTTGTGTGCGGCGTCTTTGCCCTGAGCGGCGGCATGCCGCGTTCCGGCCCCGAGGCCAAGCGCCACAAACAGGCCATGGAACAGCTGCACTCCCGCCGGGAGTCCGCGGCCGTCCATCTTTCGGAACTGGAAATGCAGGCCGACGATCTCTGCCGTCAGGCGCAGGCGGAAAGCATGGACGCCGCCGCGCTGGATGCCGCCGAAGCGGCGCTTGAGCGGGAACGCGAGCAGTGTTTCAGCGGCGAGCGGCTGCGCAAGGACATCGAGGACCTCCGGCGTCAGCAGACGCTGGCCCGCAGCGAACTCTCCCGCCTCCAGAGCGCCGCCCACGAGGCGGAACAGGCCGTGCAGCATCTGCGCCGCCGCTGGCATGAATTCATGCAGACGTTCGGCGTGGGCAGCGTGCCCGCCCCGGAAGCCGCCGAGGCCTTTTTCGCCCGTGCCGAAGCCGCCCGCGTGGCCTGGCACACGGTGGACGACGCCCAGGCCGAAGTGGACGCGCTGGAAGAAGACGTGCGCCGTATCGAGGAAGTCATCCGCGCCGTACCGCCCGTGGCCGATCGCCTGCGCGACGCGGCTCCCGACGATCCGGCGGCCCTGCAGGAAGCCGGACGGCAGGTTCTGGACAACTGCCGCGACGCCGACGCCGTTCGGGAACAGCGCATCAAGGCGGAAGCCGCCCTCCGCAACCGGGAAAGCGATCGGGATCGCCTGCGCCGCCAGCGGGACGAGCAGGACGCGCGGCTTCAGGAAGCCGACGCCCGCCTTGCCGAGGCCCGGTCGCAATGGGCCGAATGCCTGTCTTCCCTTGGTCTGGGCGAGGAGCTTGCGCCGGAAACCGTCCGCGAGGCCTTTGCGTCCATGGAGAACAGTCTTGCCGCCGAAGCGGCGCTGGAACGCGCGCAGGCGGAAATCACCCAGAGCCGGGAGGAAATCGACGCGCTGCGCGCGCCGCTGCGCGACATTCTCCGGAGTACGGGCACAAGCGTTGCCGACGACGCCGACTGGCTCGAACTGCTCGACGCCTGCCTTGACGATGCCGTCCGCACGGACGAGGCCCGCCGGGAGCGCGAGCGTCTGGAACTCCGCATCACGGAGGAAAACGACGCCTGCCGCGCGGCAAAGGCCGCGCTGGACGAGGCCCTTGCCGGTGAAAGCGCGCTCTTTGCGCTGGCCGAGGCGCAGGACGCCGAGGACTTTCTCCGCAAGGCCGCCGCGCTGGCCGAACAGCGCGACATCAGCCGCCGCCGGGCGGATCTGGAAGACACCCTGCGCCTTGCCGCGGGCGACACGCCCCTGGAAGCCTTTCTGGATTCCTTCAACGGCCAGACGCAGGAAGAGCAGGAACGCGACAGCAGCGCAACCCGCAACGAGCTTGCCGACAGCGTGACCGAGGAACAGAACCTGTCGGAAGAAGTGGCCGCCCTCGCCGCCCGTGTGGAAAATCTCGGCCATACGGGGAAGCCCGCCGATCTGGCGCAGCAGAAGGCCCTGCTTCAGGAAAGCATGAACCGCACGGCGCGCATCTGGGCCCGCGCCTCCCTTGCCCGCGCCGTCCTGCTTCAGGCAAAGCACAACTTTGAAAAGGAGCGTCAGCCGCAGGTCATCCGGCTGGCTTCCAGCCTGTTCGAGAGCATCACCGGCGGGCAGTGGAGCGGCATCAGCGCCTCGCTGGAAAGCAGGGAACTGCACATCCTGTCCGCCTCCGGCGAAAGCGTCGATCCCGACATTCTCAGCCGCGGCGCGCAGGAACAGGCCTATCTGGCCCTGCGACTGGCCTATATTCAAAATCACGCCGCGCAGGCGAGGCCCCTGCCCATCATCATGGACGACGTGCTTGTCAACTTCGATCCCGAGCGCGCCCGGCGCGCGGCCCGCGCCTTTGTGGATCTCTGCGAAGGCCGCCACGGCCCCGCGCATCAGCTCATCTACTTTACCTGCCATCCCCATGTGGCGGAAATGCTGCGCGAAACGCAGACCGGCAGCGCCCTTTTCACCGTCGAGAACGGCGCCATTTCCCGCAGCTGCACGGAATAGAGCGTTTTCACCTTTTTCAAAGTTGAAACGCTCTAGCTCCATTTCCGTTTGCAACGCGACGTTTTCATCACGTCTTACCACCCTTTGGAGGCAGCTTCATGCAACAGCGCGGCATGGCCCATGTGGCTCTCACATCTTCCGACTGGCAGCGCAGCCTTGATTTTTATACGCGCATCTGCGGTTTTGACATTCGCCATCGCTGGCGCATGCCCAACGGCGCGCACGCCGCCATGCTGTCCGCGCCCGACGGCGGCGCCATGCTGGAACTGTTCGACGCCGCCGCCGACGTTCCCGCGCAGGGACGCAGGGCCGAACCCGGCGAGGAGCCGGTACAGGGAGCCCTGCTCCATCTGGCCTTCCGCGTCGATGACGTCGACGCCGCCTACGAGGCCGCGCTTGCCTGGGGCGCGCCCTCCCGCCGCGCGCCGACGACCGTCGCGCTGGGCGATGCGGAACATGCCGTGCGCAATGCCATGATTTACGGTCCCGGCGGCGAAGTTGTGGAATTCATAGATGATCGCATTTTCCGCGACTAAAGCGTGTTACCAGTAGGGTGTTCTTCTGGGGGGAAGGAAACCCCCTTGGCTGGCGCGCAAGG
>CAJMRA010000063.1 GCA_905215675.1 uncultured bacterium
CATCGGCAGTTTGAGATGCGGAGCGTTTCAAACTGCCGATGCTTCAGGACCTGTCGTTTTGCGGAAAAAATGCGGTTTTTTCCGCTCGATTCGAGCCGGACGGCAACCCGGCGACGGGGATCAGGATTCCTCAAAATGCAGCAGGAACATGCCGCAGAAGCGTTCCCCCCTGTAGACTTCCACCCTGTAGATGCGGCCGCCCTTGTCCACGGAAAAGCGTTCCGCAAACAGCGCGCGCTTCAGGGGCAGGCCGCTTTCATCATCCTTGCCGGAATCATAGCCGATGGCGTTGACGCGATAGCCCGCGCACGGACGCACTTCCAGCGACGCGTTCACGTGCAGCATCTGCCCGAAGCCCGCCATGCGCCGCGCGCCGTCCAGAACCACTTCCACGCCGTCTATGCTCTCGTCCATTTCCCGCCATTCCGGGCTGATGCTGGTCAGCAGACGATTACCGTAATGCACGCGCAACCGTCCGTCTTCGCTGCTGGGCAGCACGGCCATGATGGGCTTGGAAGTGACCGCGTTTCGGGCGGCATCGCGGGGCAGCGGCACCATATTCAGGACCGGGCGCACATCCTCCAGCGGAAAGAAGACGCGATTACCGGCAAAGGCCACGCCGAGATTTTCCCGCAGGGCCTTTTCCACGCCGTCGGGCGACAGCTCGAAATCCCGTGAAAACCGTATGCCCGCCTGACGGAAAAAGGATTCAATCATCAGAAGATGATAATAGGCGCGCAGGGGCACGTCGAATTCCTTGCTGGCCTCAAGTCCGAACGCCGCCTTGCCCTGCTGCACGGCATAGTAGGAAAGGCTCTTTTCCATTTCCCTGTCGCCTTCGGCCGTGCGGGTATTGTGCACATGATAGCGATGCAGCGGCGCTATCAGCCGTTCGTTGACCGCTCCCGCCACGGAGGCGGCCTCCTCCCCGAGCTGATACATGAAAACATGCGGTGCAAGACAC
Organism: uncultured bacterium; assembly: GCA_905215675.1. Taxonomy (GTDB): domain Bacteria; phylum Desulfobacterota; class Desulfovibrionia; order Desulfovibrionales; family Desulfovibrionaceae; genus Desulfovibrio. Next base: position 965 of record CAJMRA010000063.1, read on the forward strand.
TCCTGATCGATGACGATGCTTTGCCCCCAGCGCCGGGGATTGCAAAGAGCGTTTTCCTGCTGCGGACGATAGTAGCCGCTGCCGTCATGCAGGTTCAGCACAAGCCCCACCTGAGGATGGCGGATTAGCTCCTGTATCCGGCGGACGGTGGCATATTGCGGATCGTTTTCCGGCAGGGTGGCGAACTTGCGGTTCATGTCGCCGTGCAGACCGCGCGACCGGCGGATGATGCTGGGAAAATTGAGATTGGGAACGACCCAGACGGCTCCTTCCTGAATTTCATAGCGCGTGCCGACCAGCGTCGCCGCCGAAAAGCCGCCCGGCTCGTCGCCCTGAATGCCCCCCACAACCAGAACCGCGCGTTCGCCATGGCCGAGGCGAATGGTCACGAAGTCCAGAAGTTCCTCCTCGATTCCGGCGGCTGTCGCAACGCCCGGCATCAGGCCGATCCCGCAGACCGCAAGGCAGCTCAGCAGCGCGACCCGGAACAGGGCAGCATGAAAAGAAGACAGCATGAGAACCTCCGTAAAAGGCTCCCCTCAAAGCCCCGCCACAGGCCGCACGGCAAAGACTCCGGGGGCGGAGGAGAACGAGAGCATTTTCCGTTTGAAACGCGGTGTGTTTCAAACCATACGGCCTGTCGTTTCGCGGGAAAAACGCGGTTTTTCCGCTCACTTTTGGCCGGGCGGCGCTGTGCTGCCGCCTCGCGTTTTCACCTTTTTCAAAGGTGAAACGCTCTAGGGTGAGCGGCCTAGGGCTGCCAGAACGGAGCGTTCTTGTCCTTTTCGGACAACAGGGGTTCGGCAACGGGCCAGCGCACGCCGATGGCGGGATCATTCCAGCGGATGGAGCCTTCGTCCTGCGGGCAGTACACGTCCGTCACCTTGTAATGGAAGTGCGCAATATCGCTGGTGACGGCGAAACCGTGAGCCATTCCCGGCGGCACCCAGAGCTGCCACTGATTTTTGGCGGTCAGCTCCACGCCGTACCATTGCCCGTAGGTCGGCGATCCCTTGCGGATGTCCACCGCCACGTCGAACACGCTGCCCAGCGACACGTACACGAGCTTGCCCTGCGGGCGCGTCTTCTGAAAATGCAGACCGCGCAGGATGCCGTAACGGGACATGGAATGATTGTCCTGCACAAAGGGCAACGTGATGCCGGCCTCGCGCGCGTAGCGTTCCTGTTGCCAGGTTTCTACAAAATAACCGCGTTCGTCGCCCCATATTTTGGGCTTGATCAGGACGACGCCTTCAAGGGGAGTACGTTCTACGTCCATGGTGATTCCTGTGGTCGCGCGCTCCCCGGCAGCCTGCGCGCCGGGAAGCGCGGCTTGACGTTCGACCCTTACGGCCGGGCTGCGCGCTCCAGACGGGCCAGCGTTTCATCCTTGCCCAGAAACGCCATGATTTCAGGCAGGTGAGGACCGCCCATAAAGCCCATGAGCGCCGTGCGCAGGGCCGGGGCCACCTCCTTGAACTTGAGTCCGTTATCGCTCACATAGGCGTTGAGCGCGGCCTCCAGTTCGGGAGCCGTGAACGGGGAGCAGGCGCCGAAAATGCCGGACAGGGCCACAAGATGGGCGCGGGAAGCGTCGGTCAGGTTCTTGGCGACCGCCTTTTCGTCATAGGGCAGGTCAGCCGCCCCGGTCAGCAGGGGCGCAAAGCTCCGGGCCAGCGCCTTGAGATTGCCCGCGCGCTCGCGGAACATGGCGCACAGGGCTTCGCATTCGCCCTGCTCAAGCGGTCTGCCGCAGCGGGAAAGCCCGGCTTCCTCCACAAAGGGAAGCGTCAGGGCCGCCAGCTCGGGCAGGGGCATTTCCCGCATGAAATGGGCGTTGCACCATTCCAGCTTGGCCGGATCGAAGGCGGCCGCGGCGGGATTGAGATTCGAGCCGTCGAAGAAACGGATCAGCTCTTCCTTCGTGAAAATTTCCTGATCGCCGTGCGACCAGCCCAGCCGGACCAGATAGTTCACCAGCGCCTGGGGCAGCAGGCCGTCGCGCTGATACTCGATGACGGCGCGCGCGCCGTGGCGCTTGGACAGCTTCTGCCGATCCGGCCCGAGAATCATGGGCACATGCCCGAAACGGGGCACGGGAAGCCCCAGCGCTTCGTAAATCAGAATCTGGCGCGGCGTGTTGGACACATGGTCGTCGCCCCGGATGACGTGGGTGATGCCCATTTCGTGATCGTCCACAACCACGGCCATGTTGTAGGTCGGCATGCCGTCGGCGCGCCGGATGACCATGTCGTCCAGTTCGCTGACATCCACGGCAATCCGGCCCTTCACCATGTCGTCAAAGACGACCTTGCCGGTCTGGGGAATGCGCAGACGCACGCAGCGCCCCTCGCCGGGGCCCAGATGCCGGTCGCGGCAGCGACCGTCATAACGGGGTTTGAGTCCGTGGGCGCGGGCATGCTCGCGCATGGCTTCCACTTCCTCCGGCGTGCAGGAACACCAGTAGGCATGACCGCTTTCCAGCAGCCGGTCCACATAGCTGTTGTACAGCTCCGTCCGCTGCGTCTGATAGTTGAGAGGGCCGTCCCAGTCCAGACCGAGCCAGCGCATGGAAGCCAGAATGGAATCCGTGTATTCCTGCTTGGAACGCAGCAGGTCCGTGTCCTCGATGCGAAGATGGAACTGGCCCCCGTTATGACGGGCCAGCAGCCAGCAGAAAATGGCGGTACGCGCGCCGCCGATGTGCAGATGCCCCGTGGGACTGGGGGCGAAACGGGTAACGACGTTGCTCATGACAGTGTCCTTTGTGCCGTCGGGCGCGACGGCGGAATTGCGGTCGGAATCAGCGGGCAGCCTGCCGTCGCGTCGTGCCCGCGGCGCGGTTCGTCCGCCGCTTCGCCGCAAGGCGCCCCCGGAAGCGGGAAACGCCCTGCGCAAAAGCGCGCGCGAACCGGAATGTACGGCGTATGTCTACGACATTTGCAGCTTCAAGGCAAATTTTCCGCGCGTCCGGCTTCCGCCCGCCGCCCGGTTCGAAGCGAGCTGCAAAAACGCGTTTTTTCCCGCGCAACGACAGCCCCTGTCCATGGTTTGAAACCCGGCGCGTTTCACACTGAAAATGCTCTTGACGCGACGCCGCGAAGCGCCAATAACGGGGCCCATGAACAGTGCGAGCTTCCCTTCCCGCTGGGTCGCCCACGGCGCGGCGCTGTGCTGCGCCGTCGTCTGGGGCGTCACCTTTGTTTCCACCAAGGTTCTGCTGGACATCTTCGCCCCGGCGGAAATCCTTTTCCTGCGCTTTCTGCTGGGAATGATCGCCCTCTGGTGCGTCAGACCGCAGCGCCTGCATGTGGAGGGCGCGCGGCGTCATCTGCTCTTTGCCGGGGCGGGCCTGTGCGGCGTCACCCTGTACTTTCTGCTGGAAAACATGGCCCTGCAATATACGCTGGCCTCCAACGTAGGCGTGCTGGTGGCCATTTCTCCGCTGTTCACGGCCCTGCTGGCCCGGCTGCTGCTCGGCGAACGGCTGCGGCTGGGCTTCTTCATCGGATTCGTCTTCGCGCTGGCGGGCATCGTCTGCATCAACGTCAACAGCGGGGCCGTCCTGCGCCTGAATCCGCTGGGCGATCTGCTGGCCGTACTGGCCGCGCTCACCTGGGCCTTCTACTCCATCCTTACGCGCCGGATCGGTCAGATGGGCTATGATACGACGCTTGCCACGCGGCGCATTTTCGGCTGGGGTCTGCTGCTCATGCTCCCCGTGCTGCCCTTTGCCGGCGTCGGCACGGATGCGACGCGCCTCCTGCTGCCGACGGCGGCGGGCAATCTCATCTTTCTCGGGCTGGGCGCTTCGGCTCTCTGCTTCGTGCTCTGGAATTTCGCGTTGTCCCGTCTGGGGCCCGTGACCGTCAGCCAGTATATTTACCTGATTCCCCTGGTCACGGTGGGCGCTTCGCTGGCCGTGCTGGGAGAACCCGTCACCCTTCTGGCGGTCGTCGGCATGGCGCTCATTCTCGCCGGGCTGCTTATTTCCGAAGGCCGCTTCCGCCGCTAACACATTTTCTGGAAACGCGGTTTTTCCGTCTGCTTTCGGGCCGGGCGGCGCGGTGTCGCCACCTTGCGTTTCACCTTTTTCAAAGGTGAAACGCTCTAGCCGCGGGTCATGCCCGCGCGCATGGCCGCGCGCACGGCTTCGACCTTCGCGGCGATATCCGACGCGCCGACCAGTTCGGAAACCAGCGCGCAGCAGCGCGCGCCGTGACGGGCCACGTCGCCGATATTGTGTTCCTTGATGCCGCCGATGGCCACAAAGGGCAGGGAGATATTCGCCGCCACCCAGTCCAGATACTCGAAGCCCACGGGGGCGACCACGTCTTCCTTGGTCTGTGTGGCAAAGACGGGACCGACGCCGATATAATCCGCGCCGAGGCGCACGGCTTCCCGCGCCTGTTCCGGGCTGTGCGTCGAAAGTCCGAGACACATGCCGGGCCCCGTAAGGGCGCGCACGTCGGGCAGGGGGATGTCCTCCTGCCCGATATGCACGCCGTCGGCGCGGCAGATCATGGCCAGATCGACGTGATCGTCCACCATCAGGCATGCGCCGTATTCGTCGCACAGACGACGCATAAGACGGCATTCTTCCAGCATTTCGCCGCCCTTCTTTCGTTTTTCCCTGTACTGGATGATGCGTATGCCCGCGCCGAGCAGGGCGCGCACGACCTCCTCCAGCGGCCGCCCGAGGGAAAGACGGCTGTCGGTAAGGGCGTAGAGTTCGGTTTCTCCGGGCAGGATAACGGGCATGGACGGGTCCTCCTTGAGCGTTTTATCTTTGAGAGCATTTTATCTTTGAAAAAAATAAAACGCGGGGCGGCGGCACAGCGCCGCCCGGCCGGAACGCGGGCGGAAAAAACGCATTTTTTCCGTGAAACGACAAACCGGGAGGTTTGAAACGCAACGCGTTTCAAACTAAAAATGTGCTTGCGATGAAGTCAGGGACGCAGACTCCGCCAGAAACGACGCAGACAGCTTTTCAGCAGGCGTCCGGGACGAAACGAGGTATGCATCAATTCTCCGGGGAGCGCAAAGTCGCCGACGGCCACATCCCCGGGCCGGGCATCCGTATAGCGGATACGCGCGCCCGCGGCCGCGCAGCCCGGGGCCCGGCGGCGCTCCAGCGCCGCGCCCAGCGGCGTCCGGGCAAGGGGCAGTCCCAGCGCCGCGCACAGGGCCTCGTCCAGCGCCACGGCCGAGGGACTGGCGGCCAGCAGCCCCAGCGGATAGGGATCGCCGCCGGAAGGGCCGGTGCGCTGCATGGCGGTAATGCCGTCCGCCAGAGCCGCCACCGGCGGCAGGGCCGCCCAGAGAGCGGCGACGGCGTCGGCAAAACCTTCGGGCGACCGCCCCTCGCGCGTGTGGACAAGGGCCTTGCGCATGCCGACCACCAGACCGAACAGGTTCTTGACGGCCAGCGTGAGCAGCATCTGGCTGTGCGCCTTGACGCGCGGTACGGAGAGGATAAGGTCGCTTTCCAGCGCCCGGCGGGAGACCCCGAAGCGGGAGCCGTTGTCCAGCGACAGCGGCGCGGCCTCGCCGGGGCCGACCACCGCAAGCCCCAGCGGGCGCAGGGCGTCGGCAAGCCCCACGGCGCGGGCCACGCTTTCGGCGCGACCGAAACCGGGAGAATCCAGCACCGTCACGCGCGCGCCCTGATCCAGCAGCCAGGCGCAGGCGGCCGCCACAACCGCCGGAGACGTGCAGGCAAGCGGCGTGGCCGTCAACAGGTTCGGCTTGACGATCACCTTCGCGCCGTACAGGGAACGGAGGTACCCGGGCCCGGCCCGATCCAGCGCGCCGGGCGTCAGGGCCGCCGCCGCGTGCAGGTCGGGGCAGGGGAGCAGACAGAGTGGAATCATATCGGGAAATGTCGTATATGCAGCCATGCCGCGACTATGCCGTCGCCCGCCGTTCTTGTAAAGAAACAGGGGGGCGGCGCGCCGCCGACGATCCCGAAGCGGAGCGGCTGTCCGCCCGCCATTCTTGACAGGAGTTCTTTGCATGGAGCGCAACACAGCGATTCGTGATTCACGGTTTTCGGTTCTGCTCGTCGTGCTGCTGACGACGATGCTGTGCCTCCCCGGCGCGGCCCTTGCGGCAAACGGGGACGGAGATGCCTCCGGCGGCGACGCGCAATCCGGAGAAACGCAGGACGCGGCCCCCGCGGAGAAAGACGAGACCCCGAGCGCCGAAAAGGTGCTGCACGACTTTATGGAAGGGCAGCGCACGCAGGTGGCGGAAGCCCTGCAGACAGCCAAGGAACAGAGTTCCAGCTTTATGGACACGGTGGCCGGGCTGAGCCAGAAGCTCCGCCCCTATGAGGACGAATACCACCGGCTGGTGGTCTGGCAGAACTCCATCGACAACTGGCCGCTGGGGCTTGAATCCATCAGCCGCAGCATCGCCGCCAACAGCGCCAAGGTACGCCGCCTGATGGATTCCGCCCAGGACGCGCGCGACAACGCCCAGGCCGCGCTGGACAGGGTCAACAAGATCGACAACTCCCTGCCGGACGCCCTGAAGAACAACGCGTCGCGCCTCATGCCCGAATTCAAGCCCATGCTCAAGGACATTTCCCTGGCCCAGACGCGCCTGACGGCCCTGCTCAAGCGCTACGACGCGGCCATGGCGCCCGCCCAGACCCTGCTGGACAACATGCAGAAGGATGCGGACAAGATTTCCGCGCAGCTGCCGGAAAGCTGGAAGCAGTATTACCTGCACGGCCCGGAACCCTATCTGAGTGCCAAGTCCTGGGAAGGGGCGCTCAAGATGCTGTCGTTCATTCCCCAGATCATGGCCATCCGCATCCCCGTGGAAATTCCCACGACGCCGGAAGGCTGGCAGACCGCCGCCCTGCGCGGTCTCCTGATGCTCACCCTGTCCTCGCTGCTGTCCTTCATGCTCTACCGGCGCATCGGGCACGACAGCGATCATCCCGTCATCCGGCACATCTTCCGGGTCAGCATCATCTGGATCTGTGTGGGCTTCGCGCTCGGCGGCGCATCCCTTTCCCTGGACAACGAATTTTACCGGGTCTTTCTTGCGCTGGGCAACATGAGTCTCATTCTCGGGCAGATGTGCCTTGCCTGGGACCTGCGCCGGCTGCAGCATCCGTCCGCGCCGCAGATCGCGTCGCCTCTCTGGAATCTGATGCCCCTGACCCTGTGCGCCTATATCCTCATCTATCTGCCCCTGCCGCGCGTGGTCGCCCTGCTCCTCTGGCTGCTGGCGCTGGGGCTGCGCATCGTTGCCCGGCGCTTCCGCCACCAGCGGGCCGCGGCCAACAGCGAAAGCGTGGAAGTCTCGGCCGACGGCTCCGCGTCCTCTGCCGGCAAGATCCCCGAAATGGAACGGGGCATCATGCAGGGCGCGGGCATACTGCTCTGGGTATGCGTCGCCATGACCCTGTGCGGCCTGCACATCTACAGCATGGCCCTTTATCTGCTGTACTCCTCCTGCGCACTGGCCCTGCAGCTGAGCGTGGCAAGCATGTCCCTGTGCAGCCGTCTCAACGACAACCTGCCCAAGGAAGGCGGCAGCGCGGCCTTCGCCAGCATCCTGCTGGCGCTGGCGGCCCCCTGCATCATCGTCCTCGCGCTGGCGGCCGTCTCCCTCTGGCTGTGCACGCTGCCCGGCGGCGTGGTGCTGCTGAGCCACTACGTCCTGCAGGGCGTCAATGTGGGCGCGACGCAGTTCAACATGCTGCAGGTGCTGCTCATCATCAGCGCCTTCTTCATCACGCGCACCTTTGTGCGCATGGGGACGCTTTTCCTCCAGCGTCTGCCTCGCCGCGTCCAGATCGACGTCACCCTCATTCCGCCGCTGCAAACCACGCTGACCTATGCCTCCTGGGCGCTCTTCGGCCTGTTCGTCCTGCGTTCCCTCGGCATGGAACTGAGCAATCTGGCCGTGGTGGCCGGGGGTCTTTCCGTCGGCATCGGTTTCGGCATGCAGACCATCGTCAACAATTTCGTCTCGGGCCTGCTGCTCATCTTCAGCCGCAGCATGCAGGTGGGCGACGTGGTCGAAGTGGGAGGCACCGTGGGGCGCGTCCGCAAGATCAGCGTCCGGGCCACCATTGTGGAAACCTACGACAACGCCTCCATCTATGTGCCCAATTCCGAATTCGTCTCGGGCCGTCTGACCAACTGGACGCGCAGCAGCCGCACGACGCGGCGCGACGTGGTGGTGGGCGTGGCCTACGGTTCGGATACGGCGCTGGTCATGAAACTGCTGCTCAACGCTGCCAACGCCACGGAAAATATCCTGAAATACCCCTCGCCGGTAGTGCTGTTCAGCGATTTCGGCGCAAGCACGCTGGATTTCACCCTGCGCTTCTGGGTTCAGGACTATGACCTTGCCGTCTCCACCGCCTCCAATGTACGCCTCGCCATAGAACGCCTGCTGCGGGAACACAACATCGAAGTAGCCTTCCCCCAGATGGACGTCCATATCAAGGAAATGCCGCCGCGCGCCCTTTCGCCCCGCGATCTGGCCCGCCGCGCCCCGGCGTCCGCGCCCGCACCGACGCCGAAGGCCGGGGGAACCGACAAAACGCCGTCCGCGCCGCGCCGCAAGCCGTTACGGGCCCGCCGCCGCATGATCGTTCCGCCGGCTTCGCCGACAACGACGGCAAGCGACGAGCGCCCCGATCAGGATTAGAGCATTTCAAACTGAAATTGCTCTAAATCGTTCTTCTGGGGGGAAGGAAACCCCCTTGGCTAGCGCACAAGGGG
>CAJMRA010000064.1 GCA_905215675.1 uncultured bacterium
CGGCACGTCATGAATATGGAAGCCGCCGGGCATCGTTCTTTTTTGGGGGTGCTGAAATGTTTGTTCCTTTTTCGGGCGGCGCTGTGCCGCCGCCTCGCATTTCACCTTTTTCAAAGGTAAAACGCTCTAAAAGAATCTGCCGGAAGGTTCACCGGAGAAATTGACCGGCACACGAACCCGCTGTCCGGCCTTGTTTCGGAACAGCACAAAGCCGTGTTCCAGACCGAAGCAATACAGCCGTTGCGTCAGCAGCACATCGTCGCGGCAATAGGCTTCAATCTTGTCCAGCCGTCCTTCCTTCCACCATTGCAGGGCTTGCAGGCCGTCGGCACTCTTGGGGGCATCCAGCGTTGCCCGGGCCACATTATCCAGCGACACGCGATAATGCAGCGTATCCTGAATACGCCGAAGAAGATCCACATGCCGCAGCTTTGCCAGATTATACGGAGCAAAAGGCTGGAGGACCGCGCAATCAAAACGCAGGGAATTAAAGCCCACGACCACATCCGCCACTTGCAGCAGATCAAAGAAATCGGGCAACTCGTCTTGCGTATAGCTGATGCAATCCTGCGTACGGCTGTCATACGCCACAAGGATACTGACGCCCATCTTTGCGGCAAACTGCCACCCGCCCACCTCCGCGGCGCTGCGCCGCGTTTCCACATCAAAGACAACATAATTGCCGCAGTGCTGTTGGGCACTGCCTGCATCCGCCTCACGTTTCACGGGAAACGCGGGGGCGTCGGTAGCCTCATGTTTCATGGGAAACATTTTTTCTTCCGCCGGTAGCACAGAATCCTGTCGATCGGCATCATCAGCGACATCAGCAGCGGGGCTGATACGCAAGGTATCGGCAAAAAGACGCCCCTCGGCATCATCGGTATCAGACAAGACATCCTGCAAAAGGGCTATGGCCCCGGCCTTGCTGATGGGCCGATTCCCGGAACCGCACTTGGGAGAATGCACGCAGGACGGACAGCCGTCCTCACAGGGACAGGACGAAACGGCATCCCGTGTTATGGCAAGCAAATCCCGCGCCCGTGAAAATGCCTCTCGCGTCAATCCCGCCCCGCCGGGCAGCGCATCGTAAATGAACACGCAGGCATGCCCCACCTGCGGATGCATCGGAATGGAAATGCCGCCGAAGTCATTGCGATCCGCCATGACTTCCAGAGGCAACAAACCTATGGCCGCATGCTCCACGGCATGAATGCTGCCCATGAAATGCAGGAACTGTTCTTCCACCCGGTCCCGACAGGCATCGGGGAACACGTACCAGAGGCCCTCCGTCTCGAAGATATGCGGCGGCGCTTCCAGAGGCACAATGGTCAGCAGACGATTTCCCGAAGTGGACCGCCGTTCGTAGCCCGTCACCCGATCCGTAATCCGCAGGCGTCCGTAACAGACCGCCCCGCGCCCCACGGCGCGGCGGGCTTTTTCCTCCAGAATTTCCGTACTCTTGGAACCCCGCGTGCGTGTAAAATACGAGACGCGGGCCTGCCGGGCCACCACGCGCCCCCGCGCCACGTCCAGTTCCTCGATGACATAGGTGCGTCCCCTGTGCAGGTACACAGCGCCCTGATGCGTTTCCCGCCATGCCCGGAAGCTGTCTATGGAGCCGATGACCGTTCCGTCGGTATCCTCTATGGCCAGACTGCGCCCCGCGCCCCGCAAATCCACCAGCCGTTGCGGACGCTTGCGGGACGCAAGCCACTGCGTGCCGTCCGCGGATTGCAGGACGTCCCCGTTGCGCTCCAGCAGTCGCAGCGCCTCCTGCGCCGCGTTGCCTTCCAGCCAGGGCTCGCCCCGCCGCAGGGGCTGCTCCGCGGCGGCGCATTCCAGATGCCGCGCCAGAATGGCGGCATTATCGGGATTGACGACGGCCAGTTCCGGCGGACGCGAAAAGAAATCGTCGGGATGCCGCAGAAAATACTGATCCAGCGCGTCGTCCCCGGCCACCAGAACAACGGCGGATTCTCTCAGGGCCCTTCCCACGCGGCCGCCGCGCTGCAACGTCGCCGTGACCGTGCCCGGATAGCCCACCAGAATGCAGACGTCCAGCCCGCCGATATCTATGCCCAGTTCCAGCGCGCTGGTGGAAATGACGGCCAGCAGCTCGCCGGAGGCCATGCGCGCTTCGATCTCGCGGCGTTCCTCCGGCAGGAAACCGGCCCGGTAGGCGGAAATGCGCCCGGCAAGAGGCCCCTCCACGGCTCCGGCCCACAGGCTCACAAGCTCCGTCATCCGCCGGGAGCGGCAGTACACAATGGTACGCAGACCGCGCGCCACGGCCGCCTTGAGCAGATCAATGGCCGCGCTTGCCGGACTCTGCGGCGGGTCAAGAAAAATATAATGCCGCGCGCCTCGGGGCGCCCCGGAGCGATCCACGACCACGGGAGCGCGCCTGCCCTCCTCGTCCGTTCCCGGCGCGGGCAGACCCGCCAGCGCCGCCGCCAGCTCGCCGGGATTGCCCACGGTGGCCGTACAGAAAACAAAGGCAGGATCGGCGCCGTAGCGGGCCGCAAGACGGGCAAGGCGACGGAACACCCCCGCCATGTGCGCCCCGAAAACGCCCCGATAGACATGCGCTTCGTCAACGACAATGTGGGAAAGGCCCGCCAGAAAGGGGGCCCATTGCTCATGATGGGGCAGAATGCCCAGATGCAGCATTTCAGGATTGCTGACCAGCACGGCGGGCGGCCGGAGCCGAATCTTGCGCCGGGCATAGTCCGACGTATCGCCGTCATACAGCGCAATGGAAGGGCGCGCCTCTTCCGGCCATGCCTCCACCAGCGCCCGGAACGCTCCCACCTGATCCTGCGCCAGCGCCTTGAGGGGAAAGAGATACAACGCCCGGGCATCGGGATCGCGCAAAAATTCCGCCAGCACCGGCAAGGTATAGATCAGGCTCTTGCCGCTGGCCGTAGGCGTCGCCACAACAATGCTGCGGCCGCTCCGAATAAGGTCCGTCGCTTCGGCCTGATGCCGATACAGGGCCGCGCTTCCCCCCTCAAGACCCCGCGCGCGCAGGGCTTTTTCCACAGCCTGCGGCCACGGCAGGCGACAACGGCCGTATTCCGCCTCCCGCACCGGCAGGCAGCGATGGTGGCGGACCTGAGCGCCCAGACGCTCCGAAGCCAGCAGCGCCCGCACATATTCTCCAACGTCTCCCTGCCGTAAGGCCACCCCTGCGCCTCCTTGCTCCCCTGCGGGCCGGAACCCCGGAGCGCCTGAAGCATTTTCAGTTTGAAACGCGTTGCGTTGCAAACCCTGCGGCCTGTCGTTTCGCGAAAAAAACGCACTTTTTCCGCTCGCTCCGGGCCGGGCGGCGCTGTGCCGCCGCCTCGCGTTTTTCCTTTTTCACGGGCAACACGCTCTATGCTTTCATCCGGGAATCAATCTCCGCGTCATCCAGCCGCCGGATGACGCGCGCGGGATTCCCGGCGGCCAGACAACAGGGAGGAATGTCCCGCGTGACCACGCTTCCCGCGCCCACAAGAGCGCCCCGCCCGATATGAACCCCCTTGAGGATATGACAATTCATGCCGATCCACACGTAATCGTCAATCACCACGGGGCGATCGCGCTCCGTGCCGGGTTCCGTCGCACGGGCTTCCGGCGGCCAGGGAAGATGAAAATCCGCATCCGTAATGGCGCAATTGGGCCCCACAAGCACCTGACGCCCGAGCGTGACGGACGTGGAACGCACCGCAATGGAAGTCCCGGACAATTCGCAGGCCGGGCCGATGCTGATGACGGCCTGCGGTCCGAACGTGCGCAGCCGCGCGGGCGCGGCCAGGGTGGCGGCTGTCGAACGCCGCCACGAGGACACAATGCTGACGCCGTCGCCAATCTCGATGCGACTGCCGGGCCAGCGCAGCAGCCCGACGGGGCCGTGCGCGCGCACGCCGCGCCCGAGGCGCACGCCCAGCAGCGCGGCCTTGCAGCGCAGGCGCAGCGTCCCCAGCGCGCAGCCCCAGAAACGCATATGCTGCAACGACAGGTAGGAAATGATATTGCCCGGCGTCAATTCGTAACGCAGGATCTTTTGCAGCAAACTCATTCCCGCGCCTCCCCGAGAGCTTCGCGGATACGGCATACGCCGCAAAGATCGCCGGACGACGTGGGATAGCCGCAGGAAACGCAGGGAGACAGGGCGACGCCCTCCTCCTCTTCCCGGCGGGCAAAGACGGGCCGTCCGCGCTTGAGGAAGCCCTGATAGAAATCCAGCTTGCGCCCGGGCATGGCGGCTTCGAGCCGTTGCAGCAGGCCCTTGAGCGTGGTGAAACTTGCGCCGGGGCTGTAGGGACAGGGCGCGTAATGATGTTCAATGCCCATGAGAAAGGCATAATTGGCCGTCTCGAATTCCGTCAGACGCCACAGGGGCTTGACCTTACGGGCAAAGCCGTCCTCGCCGTCCAGACGCGGCCCCTGATCCGACAGATAGGCCGTATCCCAGCGCAGGGTATTGCTGAAAAGGCGCGCGGCCTCGTCGTCCAGATTATGCCCGGTCGCCAGCGCGTCAAAGCCGCCGTCCAGCGCCGCCTTGTTGAAGAAATGACGCTTGATCTTGCCGCAGGCCGAGCAGACGGGACGCCGGAGACGCGCCTTGACGTCGGGGATGGCCAGCCCCTCGGCGGCCATTTCCTTCACCATGAGTTTCAGACCGTGACGGGCGCAGAAGCGCTCCACCACGCCCCGCGCCGCCGGAGACGAACCGGGAATGCCCAGATCGATATGCAGCCCCGTCACGTTGTAGCCCTGCCGGGACAGTTCGAGCATGAGGGCCAGCGAATCCTTGCCGCCGGAAAGCGCCACGAGGATTTTTTCCTCGCGCGTGAACAGCTTCTGACTTTCAATGCCGCGTTCCACCTGACGCGCGAAAAAGTCCTTGTAGCACTCGGCGCAAAAGGCCGCATTGTGGCTGCGGAGAGCCACCACGGCCGTTTCCTTACAAATCTTGCACTTCATGGAAACTCGCGAAGGGGGTTTGGACCGGAGCGGTCGCGTTCGGAAAAATCACCGCCGGAAAAACGGCGGACAGGGCGGCGGCACAGCGCCGCCCGGCCCGAAGCAGGCGGAAAAAGCGCGTTTTTTCCGCGAAACGACAGGCCGTATGGTTTGAAATGCGCAGCGTTTCAAACTGAAATTGCTCATGGTCGGCGCGTGGCCGGAAAACGTCGGAAAAACGCGCGCGGACGCGCGGAGAATAAAACGGGACATGGCGGACAAGCCGGAACGGCGGTTTGCCCCCGTCCTCAGGCGTCCCGTCCCTCGTCGTCGGCGGACGGCGTGTCAGCGTCCCCGGCGGCTTCCTCCGGGGACGCGGCGACCTGCTCGGGACGTATGACCCAGCCGCGCCGCGTATACCAGCTTTCAAAAAAGGCGCACAGGTCCCGGGCCGCGTCATCCGGCAGGCGATGCAGCGCCGCCGCGCGCCCGCGCTCCGCAAGCGCATGCCGCAGGGCGGCGTCGTGCATGAGCGTGATCATGGCTTCGGCCAGCGCCTGCGGATTGCCTTCCTCGAAAAACAGCACGGCGTCTTCGCAATGCCGCAACCGCTCTTCATGAAGCGCCCCGCGGCTGACGATGGTCGGCAGACCGGCCGCAAGCCCGGTCCAGAGCGTGGCGGGCGCTTCCTCCGGCGAACTGCCGGGCGCAAGGCAGGCGTGCGCCTGCGCCAGCGCCGCTTTCATGACGGTCTCGTCCTGTTCGCCCAGCAGTGAAAGCCGCGACGTCACGCCCAGGGAACGCGCCTCCTCGAACACTTCCATGAAGCGATCGCCGCCGCCGTAGAAACGGACTTCCCACGGCGGCAAATCCGCGCGCTGCCACAAGGCGGCCATGGCGCGGGTCACGAGCGCCGCCCCGGAGCGCGGGAGCAGGCTTTCCCGCATGCAGAAAACGAAATGCCGCCCTTCCTCCGCCGCGGCGGGCGAAATGTCCAGCAGCCCGGCGCTTTCGCCGTCCACGACGGGCGGCAGCAGACGCAGACGGCGTTCTCCCGGCCCCTGCGGCGTGGGCGCGTCAACGCCGTGCTCGGCAAGACGATCCCGCACATGGCCGGAACCGCAAAGGATACAGTCCGCCGCAACAAGATTGCGCCGCCAGCGGCCCTGCAGGAGCGCGCGCGAGGGAGGAGCCATGAGAAAGGCATGCGCCAGCAGCGTCGTCCCCTTCGGACGCAGACGCCGGACGGCATTGCCCAGCGGGACGGAGGCCTGTCCGAAGGTCTGAATCAGCAGGCCCCGCCAGTGGCGGCAGCGCCAGCGCAGACGCAGGGCGGCCAGCGTTTCGGCGACCCGGCCCGCCCCTATGGCCAGATGAGGAATTTTCAGATCGCGCAGCGAGTCCGCCAGCAGGCCGCCGCGCGAGCAGACCACGAACGGCGCCATGCGCCCGCCGTCGCGCATGACGCGCGCCACGGTCAGCGCCATGCGCGTTTCCATGCGCCGTTCCGCAAGGCTTGCGCCCGCGTTCTCCAGGGCCAGCAACAGGCAGCGCATCAGAAGGACGTCCCTCCCCGCAGCATGGCGCGCAGGACGTCTTCCCGCAGCAGGGCCGCCACGGGGCCGGGCCTGCCGTCGCCCACGGGCGCGCCGTCGAAGGAGGTCAGGGAAAGGCACAGGCTGGCGCTGGTGAAAAGCAGCATTTCACGGGCGCGCGCAATGTCGTCGCGCGTAATGTCGCGCCGCATGGTGGTCATGCCGCGCTCCCGGGCCGCCGCAAGGGCCGCCCGCATGGACGTACCCGCAAGAATGCGCTCCGGCGGCGGGCAGACAAGGGCCCCGGATTCATCCACGATGCCCACGCTGGCGATGGCCGCCTCGCACATGCGCCCCTGCTCGTCGAACGCCACGGCCACATCCCGGCCGCATTCCGCCGCTTCCTGCGCCATGAGCACGTTCGGCAGATAGTTGTTGCTCTTGATGCGCGCCAGATAGGGCTGTTTGGGCGGGATGGCGCTGGCAAAGGCGGAAAGCCCCCGTTCAAGGACCTCCGGCCGCGTCGGCGCGCTTTTCAGCGCGACGATATAAAGACTGGACACGGGACATTCGGACGGCGCAATGCCGAAACCGCCGGGGCCGCGTCCCAGCAGGACCCGCAGGCCGCAGTCGTCCCGACGGGCGGCGCGGGCCACGTCCACGATGCGCGCCCGCACGTCCTCCCAGGGGCAGGGCGGTTCCAGCCGCAGGGCCGCCGCGCCGTCGCGCAGACGCGCCAGATGATCGTCCAGGGCAAAAACGACGCGCTCCCGGCAGGCCAGACTTTCAAACAGCCCGTCGCCGCGCAGACAGAGATGATCATCCAGCGGAAGCAGAAGCAGGCGCTGATCCGCGCAGATTTTGCCCACACGATGATCATAGAAGGCAAGAGCGCCCGTACGGGGACGGGGCGCATGCAGCAACGCCGCCAGATATTCGTCGAAACCCACGGCTTCCATGAACGGCTCCTCCTGCCGGAAAGGAAAAAACCGGGCAAGGCCCGGCGGAAACGCCGCCCCGCAACGAGGAGCGACCGGGCCCCGTCCGCGCCCGGCGGCGCAGGACGTGTCCCGACGGGGAGACGGCGCGACGCGGGGCGTCTCCGTACGGAAACGCCCCGCGCGGGGATTTTATTACATGAAGACGTTGCGGTCCTTCACGCCCAGCAAATCGCGCCGCACCAGCTCTTCCGCAATCTGAACGGCGTTGAGCGCCGCGCCCTTGCGGATATTGTCGGCCACGATCCAGAGATTCAGACCGTTCTCGATGCTTTCATCCTCGCGGATGCGGCCCACGAAGGCCTCGTCCGTCCCGGCCGCGTACAGGGGCATGGGATAGAGCTTTTCGCGGGGATTGTCGAAGACCTTCACGCCCGGCGCCTGCGACAGCAGCACGCGGCATTCCTTGGCGGTCATCTTCTTGCCGGTTTCCACGTTCACCGACTCGGCGTGTCCGTAGAACACGGGCACGCGGGCGCAGGTGGCCGTGACGCGCACGCTGTCGTCGCCGAGTATCTTTTTGGTTTCATTGACCATCTTCATTTCTTCCTTGGTATAGTCGTTATCAAGGAAGACGTCGATATGCGGCAGGATGTTGAAGGCGATCTGATAGGGATAGGTCTTGCATTCGGGATCGCGCAGGTTGAAGACGTCGCGGGTCTGGCGTTCCAGCTCCTCGATCCCCTTCTGCCCGGTGCCGGAGACGGCCTGATAGGTGGAGACCACGATGCGCTTGATGCCCACGGCGTCATAAATGGGCTTGAGCGCCACAATCATCTGGATGGTGGAACAGTTGGGATTGGCGATAATGCCGTTGTGATCCGCCAGAGCCTGCGGATTGACTTCGGGCACGACCAGCGGACAGCGTTCGTCCATGCGCCAGGCCGCGGAATTGTCCACCACCACGCACCCGGCATGGGCCGCATGGGGGGCGAAGCGCTGCGAGGTGCTGCCGCCGGCGGAAAAAATGGCAATATCGATGCCGTCAAAAACATCTTCCTTCAATTCCTGCACCACAAGCTCGCCGCTGCCGTAGGGCACCTTGCTGCCGGCGGAACGGGCGGACGCGAACGCCCGCACTTCCGCGGCCGGGAAATTGCGTTCATGCAGGGTTTTCAACATTTCGCGGCCCACAGCTCCGGTAGCGCCCACGACGGCGACGGTCAACGATTTGCTCATGATAATTTCTCCTGATCTTTGCGGCCCGGCTGTGCCGACGGAAACGCCGCCCCCTTGTGCAACGTGCCGGCCTAGCGCGGCAAGCAAGTATATCCGTGCTTTTTCCAAAAGGGAAGGCGCAAAAATGGGGGACGCCGGGCATATTCTGTTGACCCACGGGGAAAGTGCCTTTATACCTCTGTATTATGTCTACGCCTCCCACTTCTTCGCTGTTGACGGTTCTGGATCTTGTACCGTTCGGTCAAACCGGCGGCGAATCCCGCTATTTTGCCCTGCGCATTTCCAGACCCGACTGGGAAAACTGGCGTCCCGGCCAGTTCGTCATGCTGCGTCCCCTTTCCTTCGGGCTCGAAATGCCCTGGGCGCGGCCTTTCGGCATCTGCCACATGACGACCCGTCACATGATCTGCTTCTTTCAGGTCGCCGGACGCGGTACCCGCCGCATGGCCGAACTCAAGGCCGGCGATCAAATCCGCGTCTGGGGGCCGCTGGGCAACGGCTTTGCGGTAGAGCCGGAAACCCCCACGCTCCTGCTGGCCGGCGGCATGGGCATCGTTCCCTTCGTGGGCTACGTGGCGCGCCACCCCAACCCGTGGAACGTCTCCATGCTCTTCGGCCATCGCGATCCCCTGAGCTGCTATCCCGTGGACAGCATCAACGAACACGTGACGCTGGACACCCTGCACGAAAGCGTTCCCGGCGATCTGGACAATTTCATCTACACGTTGCAGGAACGCATCCGCGAATATGCGGAACAAAAGGGTCTCGTGCTGGCCTGCGGCCCCCTGCCCTTCCTGAAAACCGTGCGTTCGCTGGCGCTGCAATACGGCGCGCGCACGCAGCTTTCGCTGGAAAACCGCATGGCCTGCGGCGTGGGCGCCTGCCTCGGCTGCGTCACCCGCACGACAAAGGCGTGGCCCGTGGCCGAAAAACGCGAAGGACTGGTGCAGGTCTGCAATCACGGCCCCGTTTTCTGGGCCGATCAGATCGAGCTCTAGGTGTTGTGTTCCGATAGGTTGTTCACCCTTTTCCCGTTCGGTAAGTTG
>CAJMRA010000065.1 GCA_905215675.1 uncultured bacterium
CGGGCCTCCCCCCTGCCCCCCGCCGGGGAGGCGACCCGCCGCCCGCGCCGGGCAAACGCAGCGATTCAAGGAAGAAAAAATAAACATCAAAGGAGGGAGACCGCCCTTTTGCGGACTCCCCTGCCCCTCGCCGGGCAGGCGACCCGCCGCCCGCGCCGGGCAACAGCAGCGATTCAGGGAAGGACGCCCCCAAAATACAAAAGGAGGGAGACCCGCAACCCCTTTGCGAGCCTCCCCCCTGCCCCACGCCGGGCAATAACAATGATTCAGGGAAGAAAAAAGAGAGAACCATGAGCGCATTTTACCTTTGAAAAAGGTAAAATGCTCTAGCCCTGTCCGCAGGAGAGGACCAGCGCGTCGTCGTTCAGATCGAAGCGCGCCAGTCCGCCCTTTTTCAACGAGCCGAAGAGGATTTCCGATGCCAGTCGATCTTCCAGCTCGTTACGCAGCAGCGCCCGCAGGGGGCGCGCGCCCATGGCGGGATCGTAGCCCTTGTCGGCCAGCCAGGCGCGCGCGGCCTCGCTGACCTCAAGACGTATCCGGCGACCCCGGAGGCCGTCGGCGATCTCGCGCAGGAACTTGTCCACGATATGCAGCATCAGCGACGGTTGCAGGCTGTTGAAGGCCACGATGCCGTCCAGCCGGTTACGGAATTCCGGCGGAAAGAGATTGTTCAGGGCCTGCCGTCCGCGATGGGAGGCATCCTGCGCCTGTCGTTGACCGAAGCCCACGGAACTTTTCGCCATTTCAAAGGCGCCGACATTGGATGTCATGATCAGGATGGCATGACGGAAATCGGTCTTGCGGCCCGAGGTATCCGTCAGGGTGGCGTCGTCCATGACCTGTAACAGGATGTTGAATATTTCGGGATGGGCTTTTTCCAGCTCGTCCAGCAGCAGCACGCAATGGGGCGAGCGCCGCACGCCCTCGGTAAGCAGCCCGCCCTGCTCATAGCCCACATAGCCGGGAGGCGCGCCGATCAGACGCGACACGGCATGCGGCTCCATGTACTCGCTCATGTCGAAGCGCAGGAAATCCACGCCCAGCAGCCGCGCCAGCGCGCGGGCCACCTCTGTCTTGCCCACGCCGGTGGGGCCGTGAAACAGAAAGGCCCCGGCCGGACGCCGCCGTTCGGAAAAGCCCGCGCGACTGCGCAGAATGGCGCGCGCCACGCTGCGCACGGCCTCATCCTGCCCGAAGACTTCCTTTTTCAAGTCCTCCTCAAGCGTGGCCAGACGCACGCGCTCGCGCCCGGAAACGGACTGACGGGGAATGCCCGCCATGCGCGCCACCACGGTTTCCACATCGCGAACGGCCACTTTCTGCCCCGGCTGATGCCCGGGACGCATGCGCACCAGCGCGCCCGCCTCGTCCATGA
Source organism: uncultured bacterium (assembly GCA_905215675.1). Classification (GTDB taxonomy): domain Bacteria; phylum Desulfobacterota; class Desulfovibrionia; order Desulfovibrionales; family Desulfovibrionaceae; genus Desulfovibrio. Next base: position 1,379 of record CAJMRA010000065.1, read on the forward strand.
CGTCAATGGCCTTGTCCGGCAGCATGCGATCCCGCAGATAGCGCGTGGAAAGATCCACCATGGCCCGCAATGCGGACTGCGGATAGACGACGCCGTGATGCGCGGCATAACGCTCCTGCAAACCCCGCAGAATCTCCAGACACTGACGGGCCGAGGGCTCGTGAATGTCGATGCGCTGAAAACGCCGGGCCAGACCCTTGTCCTTTTCCAGACAGTTACGCAATTCCTCGTAGGTCGTGGAACCCATGCAGCGCAGCTCGCCGGACGCCAGCGCGGGCTTGAGCAGGTTCGACGCGTCCATGGAGCCGTCCGACGTGGCCCCCGCGCCCACCAGCGTATGAATCTCGTCGATGAACAGCATGGCGTCGGGCCGCGCCCGCAAGGCCCCGATGATGGCCTTGAGACGGCTTTCAAAATCGCCGCGATACCGCGTGCCCGCCAGCACCTGCCCCATGTCGAGCGCATAAATATGCAAATTGCGGAATATCTCCGGTACGCGCCCTTCCGCCACGCGCAGGGCCAGCCCTTCGGCCATGGCCGTCTTGCCCACGCCCGCATCGCCCACGAACAGAGGATTGTTCTTGCGACGGCGACACAGCACCTCCAGCGCGCGGTCGAGTTCGGCCTCGCGCCCCACCAGCGGATCGATCTTTCCCTGACGCGCCTTTTCCGTCAGATCCGTCGCGTATTCGGCCAGCGGGTCCGCGGCAACGCCGCCGTCCCCGCTCCGCCCGGCATCGGCGAAGGCCTCGCGAGACAGGGCGGGCCGCACGCCCGCCTCCGGCGGCAGGGGCTGCCGCACCATGTCCAGCTCCAGGCCCTGCCGCGCAAGACAGCGGGAAGCATAGCCCTGCTCATCCAGCAACAGCAGCAATAAAATCTGTCGCACGGCCTCCGCCGCCGCATAGCGGGCGCTCTCGCCGGGCAGGGGCGCGGCAAAACGGCTGTCCAGCGCCGCCAGAAGCTCCCCCATGCCCCGTTCGGGCCGGATGGCCTCCAGCTCCGGCGGCGACGGCAGTTCATCCAGCTGCCGCCGTAAAAAATCATCCATCTGCATGCGCAAAATGGCCGCGCTCACGCCGTAGCCCTGCACGGCCTCCCGCAACTCGTCCTGCTGCAACAGCGTGAGCAGCAGATGCTCCGCCGTCAGCACGCCGTGCTTGCGCCGCCGCGCCTCCTCCAGCGCCAGCGCCACCAGCCGTTCCTGTTCCTTTCTCATGGCCGCTCCTTCCCGTCAGCCCTCGTTCCCGCGCATCCTTTGGAGAAAAACGCTCCGGGGCCTGTTAGAGCAATTTCAGTTTGAAACGCACAGCGTTTCAAACCATACGGCCTGTCGTTTCGCGGAAAAAACGCGGTTTTTCCGCTCACTTTCGGCCGGGCGGCGCTGTGCCGCCGCCTCGCGTTGTACCTTTTTCAAAGCTGGAATGCGCATCCGTCCCGAGCCTGAAATGCGCGGGAAAGACTTACAGGTCCGCGCGATCCTTTCTGGCGTGTTCGAGTTCCTTGACCTTGCGAAAAATGGTGCTGCGATCGACCTGAAAATGCCGGGCAAGTTCGGCCATGGAGCCGTAGCGCTGCATGCCCGCCTCGATGACCGCGCCTTCCAGTTCCTTCATGATGGCCTTGAAGGATTTTCCCTCGATGCCGGGCAGGGACAGGCCGCCGGATGCGGGGAGACTCTGGCCCACGGGACGGATGCCGGTCAGATCGTGCGCGTCGATGATGCCCTTCTTGCAGGTGACCACAAGGCCCTGGACAAGATTTTCAAGTTCGCGGACGTTGCCGGGCCAGTCATAGGCAAGGAGCATGCGCTCGACTTCATTGGAGAAACGAACGTTCTTGCGGAATTTCTTGCCGTAATAGGCAAGGAAGCTGGCGGCAAGGGGCAGGATGTCCGCCTGTCGCTTGCGCAGGGGGGGAATGTTGAGCACGGCCACCTTGAGGCGATAGTAGAGGTCCGAGCGGAAATTGCCCCGCGAAACCTCCTTGAGCAGGTCCTTGTTGGTGGCGGCGATGACGCGCACGTCCACGGGCTTGGGGATGGTGGAGCCGACGCGCATGACCTCCCAGTCCTGAAGGACGCGCAACAGACGGGACTGCATGATCATGGGGAGTTCGCCGATTTCATCAAGAAAGAGCGTGCCGGTATTGGCGGCTTCGATGAGCCCGGCCTTGCCGTTCTTGCTGGCCCCGGAAAAACTGCCCGCCACATAGCCGAACAATTCCGTCTCGATGAGATTTTCGGGGATGCTGCCGCAGTCCACCTTGATAAAAGGCCGGTCGGCGCGTCGCCCGCTGTGGTGGATATGACGCGCCACCACGTCCTTGCCCACGCCCGTTTCGCCCAGCAGCAGCACGGTGGCGTCGGTATCCGCGATGGCGGCGGCCTCCGCATAGAGCCGGTGCATGCTCTGGCTCTGAATGATGCGCGGATACTTGCCCGTGGTCAGCATTTCGGGATTGCTGAGATTCTGGAACGTCTCCAGCAGTTCCTTCTGGGCGCTCACCTCCTCGCGCAGCTCCGTCAGGGCGGTCACGTCGCGGATGATGGTCACCACGAGCGCGACCTCCCCGTCCCGGTCCAGCACGGGATGACTTTCCAGCATCACAATACGGCCGTTGAACACGTTCTGCACGCTGGAGGCCTTTTGCCGCGTCTCCACAACCCGCGGATTGAGAACAACGTCAAAGTATCCCTTCTCCACAAGGTCCTGCGTACGATTGCGTAACATTTCCTCCCGCGAAATGCCGGTCAGTTCGGCATGGCGCTTGTTGACCAGCAGCACCTTGCCGTCACGATCGGAAACGCAGATGGCATCGCGGAACGTGTCGCATATTTGCTCGATAAAATCGTTCAGCATGACGGTACGCTACACGGAAAAAAGGACAATGAAAAGCGCGCCTTTCCGGCGGGAAGCATGGGCCGCCTCACGGCCTGTCTTGTTTGGGGGGAAGGGAAACCCCTCATCTCTGCTGTCGATGCCCGTAGCTTCCTTCGTCGCAACGGGCACGGCCTGCGGCCGCCTTCTAGAGCATTTTCAGTTTGAAACGCTGCGCGTTTCAAACCATACGGCCTGTCGTTTCGCGGAAAAAACGCGGTTTTTCCGCTCACTTTGGGCCGGGCGGCGCTGTGCCGCCGCCTCGCGTTTCACCTTTTTCAAAGGTGAACGCTCCAGCATGCGGCGCGCGGGAGGAGAGCCCCGATCCGGCGCGCTTGCCAGAATCGCGGCGATGGCGTATGTGCGAATCATTCCCCTTCAACCAGCGAGGAACACACAGTCATGTACCGCAATGCCAAGAATGTCGGTCATTATATGATAGGTCTGGGCGCGCTCGCCCAGCTGGGCGATCTGCTGGCTCCCCGGCGCGCCGAAGGCGGTCCCGCCGTCTTCTTTCTGGATCATTTCTTCAAAAATCATGACCTTGTTTCCAGTCTGCCGGTAGAGGACAAGGACCTTGTCGTCTATGTGGATACGACCGAGGAACCCACGACGGACAGCGTGGACGGGTATACCGCCGATGTGAAGGCCTTTCTCGGCGGCAAGCTGCCCTGCGCCCTGCTGGCCTTCGGCGGCGGCTCCACGCTGGATACCTGCAAGTGCGTGGGCAATCTGCTGACCAATCCCGGCAAGGCCGAGGATTATCAGGGCTGGGAGCTGGTGAAGAACCCCGCTCCCTACAAGTTCGCCGTGCCCACGCTCTCCGGCACGGGTTCCGAAACGTCGCGCACGGGCATCATCTGCAATGAGGCCAAAAACCTCAAACTGGGCATGAACAGCGATTATACCATGTTCGATCAGGTGCTGCTCGATCCCGCCCTGACCGCCAGCGTGCCCCGCGATACCTATTTCTTTACGGGTATCGACACCTATATGCACTGCTTTGAAAGCCTTTCCGGCTCGTATCGTAACGTGGTGGTTGACGCGCTGGCCTCCAAGGCCATTGATCTCTGCCGCGACGTGTTCCTGAAAGGGGACATGATGAGCGATGAAAACAGGGAAAAGCTCATGATCGCCTCCTATCTCGGCGGCATGGCCGCCGGATTCGTGGGCGTGGTGCATCCCATTTCCGCCGGTCTGAGCATGGTGCTTCACATGCACCACAACATTGCCAACTGCTATGCCCTGTCCGTGCAGGAAGACATCTATCCCGACGAATATCGCGAAATGCACAAGATGATGGAGAAGCAGGGCATTTCCCTCAAGCCCGGCATCTGCCGGGGGCTGACGGACGAGCAGTATTCGGCCCTGTACGAAGCCAGCATCGTGCATGAAAAGCCGCTTTCCAACCGCCTCGGCCCGGATTTCAAGAAAATTCTGACCAAGGAAAACGTCATCGAACGCTTCAAGCGCATGTAGAGCGTTGTCTCTTTGAAAGATAAAACGCGAGGCGGCGGAGCGCCGGGCGCTCCGCCGCCGTGTCCGCAAGGAGAACGCATGGACATCAAAGTCAATTTCAGCGGTCGGGCCATCCGCTATACCGAAGATGAAATTGCCGTGGTCGTGGAGGCCATGCGCAATGCCGATCCGCTCACGCAAAGCCGTCATATGCAGGAATTCGAAAGCAAGTTCGCCCGTTATCAGGGCGTCGCGCAGGGGTCCTGCTTTACGGCCATGAACGGCGCGTCCGCGCTGGAAATGTCCGCGCAGCTCTGTCTGTTCAAGCCCGGCGACGAAGTCGTCATGCCGTCCCATACGTTTACGGCTTCCGCCTATCCCTACGTCAAAAAGGGGGCCGTCATGGCCTGGGCGGATATTGACCTGCATACCCGCGTCGTGACGGCCGAGACCGTCGAACGCGCCATCACGCCCCGCACGAGGGCCGTCGTCGTGGTGCATCTTTACGGGTATGTGGCCGATATGCCCGCCATCGCGGAACTCTGCAAGGAAAAGGGCATTCTCTGCATCGAGGATGCGGCGCAGTCCATCGGCTCGGAGCTGGACGGGCGCAAGGCCGGCAGCTTCGGCGACATGGGGACCTTCAGCTTTCATTCCCACAAGAACCTGACCACCCTCGGCGAAGGCGGGATGCTCTATCTGCGCGATCCGGAAATGCAGGCCATCCTGCCCGCCCTGCGTCACAACGGGCACTGCGCCTACGATTTCGAGCGCCCGGACTACTGGAAGCCCGCCATGGGCAACGTGGATATGCCCATGCTGCGCGGCGAAATGCTCATGCCCAACAATTATTCCCTCGGCGAGGTGGAATGCGCCCTGGGCGCAAAACTGCTGGATCGCATTGATCAGATCAATGCCGAAAAGCGGCGGCGCGCCCTGCGCTTCATCGACGCGCTGTCCGATTTCCCGGAACTGGAATTCCACCGCGAAGATTCTCCCCGTCACAATTACCATCTGCTGGCGGCCCGTTTCGTCACCGGCCCCGAACAGCGCGATCGCTTCATGCGCGCCATGTACAATGAAAAGGGCGTGAAGTGCGTCGTGCAGTACATCCCGCTGAACCGCTATGATTTCTACAAGCGGCTCGGCATGGGCGAGGCGCATTGCCCCAATGCGGACGCCTTCTTCGACAGCATGGTTTCCTTCCCCTTCCAGCACTGGCTGAGCGAGGAAGAGTTCGACTACATGCTTGAAGCCACCCGCGACGTGCTGAAGAAGATACGCTAGAGCGTTTTGCCTTTTTAGCGTGCTTCAACTTTGAACAAGATGAAACGCGAGGCGGCGGCGCAGGCAGCATCGCCGCTTTTTTGAAAGAACATAGGATGCCGAGGGGGAGGGGGAAACGTTCTTCGCAAGAAACGGTTTCCCCCTCCTCCTTGATCCGTCCTTTTTGCAGCAGCAAGGAGCCCGCGTGAAGGAGCGTTGCATCATCATTCCCGCGCTGAAAAAGAACGCCGTCATTCCCGATCAGCTGGTCAAGCGACTGGCGGGAGTGACGCTCATGGAGCGCGCGCTGCATACGGCGCGCGGCGTGGCCGCCGCGGAAGATATCATCGTGTTGACGGACAGTCAGGAAATTACGCTGATTTGCGAACGGGCGGGCGTGGGGGTGCGCTACAATCCGGCCTTCCGTTTCACCACGCTGAATATTGTGGCGGAAATGCGGGATCTGCTGGAGGAGCTGGCGCAGGAGTATGAACACTGTCTGATTCTGCGCGCTTCCTGTCCGCTGATGACCTGGGTGGATGTGGAAGACGCCTGGAAACGCTATCGGGAGGCCGATGCCGACAGCCTCGTGACCGTCAAGAGCGTGCGTCAGCGTCTCTGGAACGTGCAGGGGGACACGCTGGAAAATCTTCTGCGCGACGACGGGGAGCAGGCGCTCGTGCTGGAAAGCCGGGCGCTGATCATTCTGCGTTCCGCGGCCTTTCTGCGGGCGGTCCGCGCGGGGCGGACGGCCGTCATCGGCAGAACCATCCCCTATTTCCTCAATGATCGCGCCATCGAAATTCAGGGCTATCAGGACTGGTGGATTTGCGAGCGTCTTCTGCTGCGGCGTCATGTGATTTTCGTGGTGGCGGGGTGGCCCGCCATCGGCATGGGGCATGTGTTCCGGGCGCTTATGCTGGCGCATGAAATCACGGATCACAAGATTACCTTCGTCTGCACGCGCCAAAGCGAACTGGCCGTGGAGAGCATCGCGCGGCGCGATTACCGGGTGGTGCGGCAGGGAGGCGAGGACTTGGCGGACACGGTTCTGCGGCTGCGTCCCGATCTGGTCATCAACGACATCCTGAATACGGACCCGGCCTATATGGCGCGCCTGCGGGAGTCCGGCTGCCGGATCGTCAATTTCGAGGATGACGGCCCCGGCGCGAAGCTGGCGCACCTTGTGATCAATGCGCTTTACGAACATGGGGACCCGGAGGATTCCAGAGTCTGTTGCGGGCCGGACTATTTCTGTTTGCGCGACGAATTCGCCGGGGCGCGGCGCTGCACGCTGCAACCGGAAGTGCGGACGCTGCTCATCACCTTCGGGGGCACGGACTCCGCGGACTGCACCCTGCGGGTACTCAATATTGTGGAACCCCTGTGCAGGGAACGCGGCATCACCATCCGCGTGGTGGCCGGGCCGGGATACGCGCACAAGGAAAACATGGAGCGCCATATTGCGGCCCTGGGTAATCCGCTGGTAGAATTCACCTGGGCCACCAACGTCATGAGTCGCATGATGGAAGGGGCGGACATGGCGATCTGCGCCGCCGGGCGGACGGTATACGAGCTGGCCCATATGCGGGTGCCCGCCATTGTCATCGCCCAGCACGAGCGCGAGGCCAAACATACCTTTGCCCGGGAAAACAACGGCTTTCTCTTTCTCGGCGTGGCCGCGCAGATAAGCGATGCCGCCATTGACGCGGCTTTTCGTTCCCTGCTGGACGGGCCCCTGCGCGCGACGCTCTTTGCCCGGCAGGCCGCTCTCGACTTCACACGCAACAAGGCCCGCGTCGTCCGGCTCATGCTGGATTTGCTGGGCGACATAAAGGACTGAAACCATGCCCACAAGTACGCTCGGCAAGACCGTGGCCATCGTCCAGGCCCGGCTCGGCTCCAGTCGTCTGCCCATGAAAAGCCTGCTCTGTCTGCACGGCTATCCCATTATCGACTGGGTGACGCAGCGTCTGTCCACGTCCCGGCTGCTGGACAACATTATCGTCGCCACCCCGGACACGCCGATGGACGCGGTGCTGCGCGAACATCTGCGCTCCCGGAATATCGACGCCATGAGCGGATCGGAAAACGACGTCCTGTCCCGCTTCTGTGACGCCGCCCGCCTGACGGGCGCGGATACCGTCGTGCGCGTCTGTGCCGACAACCCGCTGATCTGGGGTGAGGCCGTGGATCGCCTGCTGCTTTTTTATGCGGTGACGCACTGCGATTATGCCTATAATCATATCCCCCGCAATAATCTCTGGCCCGACGGCCTCGGCGCGGAGGTCCTGTCCGCCGAGCTGCTGTTCGATCTGGAGCGCAAGGCCGAAACGCCGAGCCAGCGGGAACACTGCCTCAATTATATCTGGGATAATGCCGGTCAGTTCCGCATAGCGACCTTTGATCCCGACGAGGCCGTCTTGCGCCGCCCGGATATCAAGCTGGATATCGACACGCCGCAGGATTTCGCGCGGCTTGCGCTGGCGCCGCTTCGCATAGATATGCGCGCCGACGAGGTCGTGCAGATCATGGATCGCACCGAAGCGGCGTCCGCATAACCGGCCGCCCTGCCGCGAATGCGTTGGAAACGTCCGCGCGCAACACTAAATCGTTCTTCTGGGGGGAAGGGAACCCCCTTGGCTAGCGCACAAGGTGGTTCCCTTCCCCCCAGGCCCCCCATCCTTCCCCCAACGCGCTTTTTCAGAGGGGATACAGG